>JBBSOM010000027.1:0-11688 GCA_038259715.1 Longimicrobiales bacterium | reverse complement strand
TCATGCCTAGGCATCCACCCTGTGCACTTTCACGCTTGACCGATGCTCCCGGAGTCCAGCCCTCTTGCATTCGCCGGACCCCTTTCCCACCAGTCACACCAGAAAGCCGTCACACTTCCCTGCTTCTGTGGCTTCGGCCCGAACCCCCGGACTGCGCAAGACCTCGCGCTTAAGGGTCCAAGCCTCACCTAAGGCTCTCACTTCCCTACTCCACCTCTGTTTTCAAATAGCTTTCTCAAGTGTTCCGCGCGCGTGCCCATGTACTGGCCCTTCTCGCGGAGCAGGTAAAGATAGGGAAACGACGAGAAGCGGTCAACGCGGTTCGAGCGTCGTACCCCGGCGTCCAGAGCCACCATGTCGGACTGGCAGCCCGGGCGCTTCCGGCTGCGCCACGGGTCAGGCTCCCGTCACATTCCGCCCGCCGAGAGCAGGCCCTCGACTTCGTCGCTGGTCACGTGGAAGTCACCCAGAGCGTTTCCGCTGTCGGGCGTATGCCAATCCGATCCACCGCTCATCAGCAGCCCCGACGTACGGCAGATTCCCCCGAGGCGCAGCACGGTGCTCCGGCCGTGACTGGGCCGGTAGACCTCGATACCCCGCAAGCCGGCACGCACCATCTGGGGCAGCAGAGAATCAACCATGTCGCCGGGGGGGTGCGCCCAGAACGGTAACCCTCCGGAGCCCAGGACCACTTTGATCGCCTGCTCGGGATCCGCGAGTTCCGTGGCGACGAAGGCCGCGTGCCGATCACCGATCAACGTGTTGAACGCGTCCGGTACGGACGAGGCGTGCCCGGCCGCGACGAGTGCTTTGGCCAGATGAGGACGGCCGATGTTGACACGGTCCGGTCCAGCAGCGGCTTCCACGTCCTCGAAGCTCACGCGGATCCCCTGCTCAGCGAGGCGCTCGACCATACGGTGCATCCGCCCTTCGCGGACGCCGAACGCACGCTCCGTGTGGGCACGGAGCGGACTCGCATCCGGGTCGACGAAATAACCCAGGATATGGATCTCACGGCCGTCCCAGGTCGAGCTCATCTCGATCGCCGGGATGACCTGGACGTCGCAACCGGCTCCCGCGGTGCGGGCCGCTTCCACACCCGCCGTCGTGTCGTGATCGGCGATGGCGATCACGTCGAGTCCGCCTCGACCCGCTGCCGCGACGACACGTTCGGGGGACCACGCGCCGTCCGAGGCGGTGGTATGGACGTGGAGGTCGAGCTTCATACCGTTACTCCGAAGATCCCATACGGCGAGGGACCGGTCCCATCACCCCGCTCGGTACAAGCCATGACCGCCGACTCAGACCAGGGGATTGGCCGCGCTCGCGATGATGTCTTCCGGATGGATGATGGCCTCGGGCGGAATCACGGAGGGTGGCTCGTCTCCGGCGTACTCGGTCAGGACGGTCACCTCGTTCTTCTCGACTTTGAGCACCCCGCCAGCGACGTGGAAGGCGCGGCTCCCTCCATCGGACGACTCGACCGATACTTCACCGGCACCGAGGAGTCCGAGGAATGGAGCGTGACCGGGAAGGATGCCCATCTTTCCGTCCCATGCCGGTACCACGAGCGCCGCCGCCTCACCCTGGAACACGATCTTCTCGGGCGACACAACCCGAACATCCAAGAGCCCGCGCGCCACGTCAGCCTTCCTTGGCCAGTTGTTCGCCGGCGGCGATGACGTCGTCGATGCCACCCTTCATGTAGAAGGCCTGCTCGGGTAGATGGTCCAGTTCACCGTCGGCCACCCGCTCGAACGATTGGATCGTGTCCTCGAGTTTCACGTACTTGCCGGGGATGTTCGTGAATGTCTCGGCCACATGGAACGGCTGCGACAGGAAACGCTGGATCCGTCGGGCGCGCCCTACGATGATCTTGTCCTCCTCGGTCAGCTCGTCCATGCCCAGAATCGCGATGATGTCCTGGAGGTCCTTGTACCGTTGGAGGATCTCCTGCACGTGCGTCGCGACCTTATAGTGGCGCTGGCCGATGAATTGTGGGTCCATGAGCCGCGAAGTCGAGTCGAGGGGATCGACGGCCGGGTAGATGCCCAACTCGGAGATCGCGCGCGAGAGCGTCGTGGTCGCATCCAGGTGAGCGAACGCGGTGGCCGGAGCAGGGTCCGTGAGGTCGTCGGCCGGCACGTAGATGGCCTGTACCGAAGTGATGGAACCCTGACGCGTCGATGTGATGCGCTCCTGGAGATCGCCCATCTCGGTGGCCAGTGTCGGCTGGTACCCCACCGCGGAGGGCATCCGGCCGAGAAGCGCGGACACTTCGGAACCCGCCTGCGTAAAGCGGAAGATGTTGTCGATGAAGAGCAGGACGTCCTGCCCTTCGACGTCCCGGAAGTACTCCGCGATGGTCAGGCCGCTCAGGCCGACGCGCAAACGCGCCCCCGGAGGCTCGTTCATCTGGCCGTAAACCAGCGCGGTCGCCCCGAGCACCCCGGCTTCCTTGAACTCGATCCAGAGGTCGTTGCCCTCACGGGTGCGCTCACCCACGCCGCAGAACACGGAGCGGCCGCCGTGCTCCATGGCGATGTTGTTGATGAGCTCCTGGATGATGACGGTCTTACCCACGCCGGCGCCGCCGAAGAGGCCCGTCTTGCCACCCTTCACGTATGGAGCCAAGAGGTCGACGACCTTGATGCCCGTCTCGAACATCTCGGTTTTCGCCTCGAGCTGATCGAACTTCGGCGCCTGGCGGTGGATCGGCCAACGCTCGACGGACGCCGCGTTTTCGCCCCCCACCGGACCCATCTCGTCGACGGGCTCTCCGAGCACGTTCAGGATCCGCCCCAGGGCGGCTTCACCCACCGGGACGGTGATGGCCTGGCCCGTGTCCACGACGTCCATCCCGCGGGACACGCCGTCCGTGGACGACATCGACACGGCACGAACCTGGGACCGTCCAATGTGCTGCTGCACCTCGGCGACCACGTCGATTGCCTCACCCGAGTCGGTCGTCCCGACCAGGTGGAGCGCGTTGTAGATCTCAGGCAAGTGTTCGGGATGGAACTCGACGTCCAGCACCGGCCCGATGACTTGTACGACCTTTCCGATGTTCTCAGCCATGGTTTTCCTGGTTGGTCCTTTTTCCGAAAGTCGGAGCGGCCATCCTCACTCGAGGGCAGCAGCGCCACCGACGATCTCGGCGATCTCCTGGGTGATCTGACCCTGACGGGCCCGGTTGTAGCTCCGGGTGAGGTTCTCGAGCATCTCCCCGGCGCTGTCCGTGGCGTTCTTCATCGCGGTCCGCTGCGCCCCCTGGAACGCCGCGGCGTTCTCAACCAGAGCGGTATAGACAGCGTTTCGTATGTAAATCGGCAGGATCCGTTCGAGGATCATGTCGCCACTGGGCGACATGATGAACGCATCCGAAGACGACGACGTACCCTCGGGTCGAATCGGGAGCAGTTCCCATACCCGAGGCGGCGTCGACATCGCAGAACGGAAGTTGGAGCTGACCACATGCACGGCGTCCAAGTGCCCGGCCTCGAACTTCTCGCGCAGGGGCCCGATCAACGATTCGGCATCCTCCACGGTCGGCTGATCGCCGATGTCGACCCGGCTCATCTCGATGGGTTCACCACGAAAACGGAAGTACACCATTCCCTTCTTGCCCGCGATGTGAAGCTCGGTCTCCACTCCTTCGGCATGCAGCCGATCGAGCAATTGGCGCGCTTCTCGGATCAGGTTCGCATTGAACGCTCCGGCGAGCCCACGGTTGGCCGTCAGCAACAGTACGGCAGCCCGCTTCGTCTCCGCGGGACGCCGCAGGATCGGAAAGCGTTCGGCCAGGTCCGGCGAATACAACCCCCGGACGATGTTCCCGAGCGCCTCCGCATAGGGCCTCGCGGCGTACACCCGATCGGTGGCCCGCTTGAGCTTCGATGTCGCCACGAGCTCCATGGTGCGCGTGATCTGCCGAGTGTTATCGACCGACTTGATCCGCCGCTTGACTTCCCTGGCTCCAGCCACGTTTTCGGGTCCTCTCTGAGTTGGCTGAGCTTCAGACGGACGCCGCGGCGTCGGAACGAGTCTCTTCCTGCGCCGCGAAGGTCTCGTTGTAGCCGGAGATCGCCTTCACCAGGCGCTCTTCGATGTCCTTCGTCAGCTCCTTGCCCTCTCGGATCCCGTCCAGCACGTCCTGGTGATGGGTGGTCATATACTCCTGGAAGCCACGTTCCCACGCCCGGACGCGATCCACCGGGATCTCGTCGAGGTAGCCGTTGGTCACGGCGTAGATCACGGAAACCTGGCTCTCGACCTTCATCGGCTGGTACTGGGGCTGCTTCAGGATCTCCACCGTCCGCGCCCCGCGCGCCAGTTGGCGCAAGGTGGAGGGATCGAGATCCGAGCCGAACTGGGCGAAGGCCTCGAGCTCCCGGTACTGGGCGAGGTCGAGTCGGAGGCGCCCGGCCACCTTCTTCATCGCTTTGATCTGCGCGTTGCCGCCCACGCGGGACACGGAGATGCCGACGTTGACCGCGGGCCGCACGCCCGAGAAAAACAGGTCGGGTTCGAGGAAGATCTGACCGTCCGTGATCGAGATGACGTTGGTCGGAATGTAGGCCGATACGTCGCCGCCCTGCGTTTCGATGATGGGCAGCGCGGTGAGGGACCCTCCCCCGTGCTCGGCCGACAGCTTGGCGGCGCGCTCGAGCAGGCGGGAATGCAGGTAGAAGACATCGCCCGGGTACGCCTCGCGGCCCGGGGGGCGGCGCAGGACGAGTGAGAGCTGGCGGTACGCGACGGCCTGCTTCGAAAGGTCGTCGTAGATGACCAATGTGTGCTTGCCCTGCCACATGAAGTGTTCGGCCAGGGCGCACGCGGCGTACGGCGCAATGTACTGCATGGGCGCTGGGTCGGACGCGCTGGCGGCCACCACGATGGTGTAGTCCATCGCACCGTGTTCCGTGAGCGTCTCCACGACGTTGCGCACCTTCCCGGCCCGCTGGCCGATGGCGCAGTAGATGCAGATGACGTCGGTGTTCTTCTGGTTGATGATCGTGTCGATGGCGATGGCCGTCTTTCCGGTGCCGCGGTCGCCGATGATCAGTTCGCGCTGCCCTCGGCCGATCGGGATCATCGAGTCGATGGCCTTGACCCCGGTCTGCAGCGGCTCCTTCACGGGCTGTCGCTTCACAATGCCCGGAGCCACGATGTCGATCTGGCGTGTGCCCTCGATCCCCTCGATCGGACCCTTGGCGTCGATCGGGTTACCGAGCGGGTCGACGACGCGGCCGAGATAGCCGGGGCCCACGTCGACCTCGAGCACCCGGCCCGTGCGCCGTACCTGGTCGCCTTCGCGGAGGTGTGTCCATTGGCCGAGAATCACGGCGCCGATGTTGTCCTCCTCGAGGTTCAACGCCAGCGCCGTCACGCTGTCGCCGGTCTCGGACGAGGTGATCTCCAGCATCTCCGACGCCATGGCTTTGGTAAGGCCATAGATGCGGGCGACGCCGTCCTTCACCTCGAGGACTTCACCGATCTCCTCGGCTTGGAGATCCTCTTCGTAGTGTTCGATCTCGGAAAGCAGAACGCCCTTGATCTCACTGGCGCGAAGCTGGGACTCGTTGGACATCGTTACCTGTCAGGTCCGATAGGGGTTGAAGTCGGTCAGCCTCATGCCCCGGCCGCGTTTGCGACGTCGGGCAGTCGGGCTGTGAGGAGTTGGCGGCGCAGTGCCTCCAGGCTCCTGCGGACCGACCCATCGTAGATCGTATCACCGGTGCGGACGACCACGCCCCCGAGAATCTCAGGCTTCACCCGGATGTGGGGGATCGCCTCCTTCCCGAGTAGCGTGGACAGTCGCCGGGCGAGCATCGCCCGCGTATCCTCGTCCAACTCACGAGCCACCGTAACCTCGACGTGCGCACGGCCCTCGTGTTCGTCCAGAAGCGCCGCGTACTCCCGTGCGATGCCGCGCAGGAGCCGCTGACGACGCTTGTCGATCGTAATCAGCAGGAAGTTCACCAGCTGCGGGGGCAACTTCGAGGCAAAGGCTTTCCGGAGCACGGCCTTCTTGTCAGCGTCCGCAATCCGGGGCGTTTCGAGAAACAACCGGAAGCGCGGATCCTCCTCGAGGAAGCGCGCTACCACCTCGATCCCGGCGCCGAACGTCTCCAGACCGTCGTGTCGCTGGGCGAGCGCAAACAATGTCTCCGCATAGCTCCGGGCGACGGTTTCGTCTCTCACGCCTGCGCTCCCGGACTTCCGCCCACGTCGTCCAGGAACCGCTCGACGAGTTGCCTGTCACTCGCCGCATCCAGATTCTGATGAATCAGGCGGGATGCGGCCGCAAGGGCCAGGTCGACCGACTCCTTCCGGAGCGTCTGAATCGCGAGGTCCCGCTCTCGCACGATATCCTGACGAGCGCGTTCCACGATGCCCTGGCCCTCCGTACGGGCCTTCTCCTCGATCTCCTTGCGGACGCGCTCGCCCGCCGCACGACCCTCCGCGACGATCTCGCCCGCTTGCCGGCGCGCGTCCGCCAGTTGACGACGATGCTCGTCGAGAAGCTTCTCCGCCTCCGCCTGGCGCGCTGCCGCCTGGTCGAGTGCGTCCTGGATGCCCTTCTCCCGCGCCTCGACGGCGGAGAGGATGGGACCCCATGCGAACTTCCCGAGCAGAAACACCAGGCCCGCGAACACCAGGATGGTCCAGACGCTCAGGCCGACGTTGATGTCGAACAGCCCGCCCCCGCCCGAACCCTCCGCTCCATGCTCCTGGGCCAGCGTGGCCAGGGGCGTCGAGGCGAGGATCACGAGCGCGGTCGGTAGAATTCGACTCGCTCTCATAGGTCTCTCCATGGCTTCTTCCGGATGGTCCCCCGCCCCGAACGCGGCGGAGGCCGGGGACCGGCCCGCCGGAATCGGCGAGCCGAAACACCGATGTGCCGGCCTACAAGAACTTGTAGAGGAGGGTGATCACGAGCGCGAAGAGGGCCACGCCCTCGATGAGGGCAGCGAGAATGATGGCCGCCGTCTGGATCGTGGCAGCAGCCTCGGGCTGACGGGCGATGCCCTGCGTGGCGCCGCTACCGATCTGTCCGATGCCGATGCCGCACCCGATCACGGCGAGGCCGATGCCGATGCCGGCGCCAAGGAGGCTCAGCGAGTTCTTGGCCACCTCGGGATCCGTCGTCTGGAAGGCGGCGAGCATTGCGTGGAGCATGGTCGGTTTGTCGTCCTTGAAAGAGTAATGCTACTGCGTTGAGTGAATCAGTGCGCGTGGCGGATCAGACCGATGAAGACCGCCGTGAGCATGGCGAAGATGTACGCCTGGAGGAACGCGACGAACACCTCCAGGATCATGAACCCCCAGACCATGCCCAGCGAAGCGCCGGCAATGGCCCATTTCCCGAGGGCGAGATGGGAGAATACGAAGATCATCCCCAGCAGGGAGAGAACCAACGTGTGGCCCGCGGTCATGTTCGCGAAGAGCCGGATCATGAGCGCAAATGGTTTGGTGAGTTTGCCGAGCAGCTCCACGGGAGTCAGGATCACGAGCATGATCGCCTGTCCCCACTTTGGCATTCCCGGAGGCGCGTAGAAGATCGTCTTCATGTACCCGGAAAACCCGAGCACCAGCATCCCGGAGATCTCCACCACCACGAAACTGACGAGCGCCAGGGCGCCGGTCACCGAGAGGTTACCGGTAGCCGCGGCGCCGAACGGCACCAGGCCCAGCAGGTCCATCGTGAGGACAAAGAAGAAGAGCGACAAGATGTACGGCGTGTACTTGTCGGCTCCCTGGCCGATGTTGCGCCGGACCACCTCGTCACGGAAGAACAGGATCAACGCCTCCATCGCGTTGGCGAAGCCACGCGGCGCCTCCCTGGCGGCGGCACGCGCACGGAAGACCCGCGCCAACGAGATCATCACGACCAGGAGCAACAAGGCCGCCAGCACCACGAAGAAGACGTGCTTCGTCGGCGAGAGATCGAGCGTGAACCCACCCAGATGGATCGGCGGGAGCCGGTACCTGTCGAAGTCGATCACGAATCCGTGACCGAGGACCTTCAAGTCGAGCTCGGTCCCGTCGGCCAAGTGGTGCATGAGCATACCCTGGAGGTTGGGGGAGCTCTTCGCTCCGCCTCCCTGTGGCACGCTCTGAAGGACCGGTAGCAGTCCCAGCAGCTTCATCTCACCTCAGTCGGTTCACCCACCTCGGGCCGGAAATAGATCGGCTCGAGGAGGAGCAGTCCAAAGAAGAAGCCCGCGAGGGCCAGAAGCATCGGAACCGCGCCCGCGGTCCCCGCCCGAAGGGTGAATACAGCCACTCCGGACACCACCGCCATCCTGACCAATGTGCTCCCCGCCCAAACAGCGAGGAACCCGTTCAATCGGCCACGAAACCGCAACAACAGCGAAAACGCGATCGCCTGGATGACCAGGGCGATGGCACCCGCGATGACGACACCCCGCCGTCCGTCCGACTCGAGCAGCGGCCACGTGGCGAGCGTCACCAATGTGACCCCTGCGAGGCCCGTCGAAGCATACCGAAGTGGGGCAGTCAATGATCTCGGTCCGAACGTTGCCGCGGCTCGATGACGATGTGGTAGTACATGCTGTAGAACCCTGCGCCACCGCCCAGGAACGCTCCGATGATCAAGAGCCACGGCGACGACCCGAACTTCCGGTCCAGCCACGCACCCACACCCAGAAAAAGCAGTACTGAGAGCGCCCAGGCCAATCCGTATCCCATGTACTGCCCGGAGGCCCGAATCAGGTCCTGTGGACGTTGTCCATCATCCGTGTCGGGCACGCTCTCTCCGTTTCGCTCTATAGCCTGGAAAAGTAGTGCTTGTGAAAAATAATGCAAGCGCCAGCGGCCTTTCTTTCTGGGTCCCCCCCAACGCTTGCCCAACGAAATGACCCCGCCTATCTTCGCGCCGCCGATGCCTGCACGATCAACCATTCGAACGTCCGGCCAACGGATCCACGCGCGCCGCTGCGGGTATCGCGGCAGCGTGTCCTCTTCCACCCGACGCACCTACTCAGGATGGCTACGATCGAAACCCCTACGACGGACCGCGACCTGGAGCTCCTGGATCGCGTCGCGGAAGTCACCGCCGCGCTGCGTTCTGAAGTGGAGAAGCGCATCGTCGGCCAGCGGGAGGTGGTGGAAGGTATCCTCACCGCGCTCCTCGCCAACGGTCACGCACTGCTCGTGGGCGTGCCCGGCCTTGCGAAGACGCTCCTGATCCAGACAGTGGCGGAGGCCCTGGACCTCGATTTCAGCCGGATCCAGTTCACGCCGGACCTGATGCCCACCGACATCACGGGCACCGAGGTGATCGAGGAGGACCGGACAACGGGCAAGCGGGTCTTCCGCTTCATGAAGGGCCCGATCTTCGCCAACATCGTCCTGGCGGATGAGATCAACCGCACGCCGCCGAAAACCCAGGCCGCCTTGCTGCAAGCCATGCAGGAGCGCGAGGTCACGGCAGCCGGCGTTACCTATCGGCTCGACCCGCCATTTTTCGTCCTCGCGACGCAGAACCCGATCGAGCAGGAGGGCACCTATCCTCTGCCCGAGGCCCAGTTGGACCGCTTCATGCTCGAACTGCCGATCTACTACCCGTCGCGCTCGGAGGAGGAGGAGATCGCGATGCGGACCACCGGATCCGAAGAGGTCGGCGTGCGCGGGATCGTGGCCGCGGAGGAACTCATCGAGCTGCAGAAGTTGGTCCGCAGGATTCCCGTACCGCCGTCGCTGGTTGCCTTCGCGGTCCGTCTCGCGCGGGCGACGCGACCCGGGGATGAAGCGGCCACGGTCGCGCGGCGCTACGTTGCATGGGGGGCCGGACCTCGCGCGTCGCAGTTTCTGGTGCTCGGAGCGAAGGCGCGCGCCGCTGCGCGGGGATCCGCAATGCCGGCGCTGGACGATGTCCGTTCAGTGGCCCCCGCGGTTCTAGCCCACCGGCTCGTCCTCAACTTCGAGGCCGAGGCCGACGGGCGCGGCACTCGCGATGTCATCGCAGAGCTCCTCAAGGAGAGCGAGGGTTGGACGTAGGCTCAGGCAAGGACCGGCGCCCTCCCAGTACGAGCCCATGACGGGTCTCCTGCTGGGATTCATGATCGCGCTGCTCGTCCTCTCGGCAGTGCTGACGACCGCGGGAACCGCGGTCTATCATGTCGGCGTGTCGCGATTGCGCACACTCCAGGAGGAGGGCTTCCGTGGTGCCGACGCGCTCGCTCGGGTGCGGGCGCAGGGCCGGGCCACCCAGGGCTCGCTGCGCCTGGGCGTTCTCCTGCTTCAGTTGCTCGTCGTGGCCTTTGCCGGCGTTCTCGGCCACACCTGGGGTAACCTGGGCGTCACCGCCCTCATCGTGGTCGGGTCGGTCCTCGTGGTGCTCGTCTCCTCGGAGATCGTTCCACGCATCCTGGCCGCCCGCTACCCCGTGCGTCTTGCGCTGCTCGGAGCGCCGTTCCTGCTCGTGCTGAGCCGCCCGCTCCGCGCCATCGCCACGCCGGTGACGCTGCTGGAGGCGGCTGTCGCCGGCACCGGGGACGCCGACGAGAGCGCCGAAGAACGGGAACTTCGTGAGATCCAGGAACTCGGTAAGGAGGAGGGCGTTCTCGAAGAACACGAGAACCTGCTGGTCGAGCGGGCCTTCCGGCTCGACGAGATGACGGCGTGGGACATCATGACTCCCCGGGTCGACGTGTTCGCCTGGAAGGACTCCCTGACCATCGAGGACATCGTGGAGCAGCTCTCGGGCGTACCCTACAGCCGTGTCCCGGTTTTCGATGGATCGATCGACGACGTCACCGGCATCCTCTACGTACGCGAAGCCTACCAGGCGTTCACCGAGGGGAAGCGGGACATCCCGCTGTCTTCTCTGGCGAGGGAACCCTTCTTCGTGCCTGGCTCCCTTTCACTATCCATGCTCCTGCGGGACTTCCAGGCCCGCCGGACCCATATGGGAATCGTGGCGGACGAGTTCGGTGGCATCGACGGCCTCGTGACCCTCGAAGACGTGCTCGAGGAGTTGGTCGGCGAAATTGTGGATGAAACGGATCTCGATGAAGAGGACATGGTCCGCGTATCTCGAACCGAGGCCGTGGCGGACGCGGGCGTGGACCTCCGCGAGATCAACGACACGTTCAAGGTGTCCCTACCCATTCTCGAGCACCGGTCTCTCAACGGCTTCATCCTGGAAGAGATGGGCTACGTGCCCGAGGTGGGCGAGGTCCTCGAGCGCGCGGGTGTCCGCGTCGAGGTCGTGGATGCGACCGACACACAGGTGTTGCGCGTACGTATTACCCGGTTACCCAACGCGGACGTGGGTTTCGAGCCCGGCCGAGACGAGTAGTCATCGATGGCGCTGATCCTCCCGTTCGGCGGCAAGGAGCCGAAGATCCATCCGACGGCTTTCCTCGCGCCCACCGCCGTCGTCATCGGCGACGTCACCATCGGCCCCGAGGCCAGCGTGTGGTTCGGGGCGGTGCTGCGCGGGGACGACGCGGATCACGGAATCGTGATCGGTGCGGGCGCGAGCGTTCAGGACAACTGTATGGTACATGTCGGAGGCTGGGGCCCCACCATCGTCGGCGAACGGGTGACCGTCGGACATGGCGCCAAGTTCGAGAGCTGCACGATCGGGAGCCGGACCGTGGTCGGTATGAACGCCGTCGTCCTGCAGAAGGCCGAGATCGGCGAGGAGTGCGTACT
>JBBSOM010000026.1:0-11721 GCA_038259715.1 Longimicrobiales bacterium | reverse complement strand
GCCTCCGTCCGCGGTGCTTTCGATCAACACCACATCCGCTCCTGCGCGTGCCGCCGTCAGGGCCGCCATGAGTCCTGCGGCCCCGGCGCCCACCACCGCGATGGTTCGGCCCTCAGGACCCTGTCCGAGCCTAGTCGGACTCACGCCGCGGCGCTTCCTGATCCGCGCCGACACGACCGGCGGTGATTTCGGCGCGATTGTAGTTCTCGCCCCGTACGGGTGACCCGGCGAGTCGGCGGAGAAGCGTGAGTTGCCCCACATGCGTGAGGGCGTCGGCCACCGCTCCCTGGAAGATCCGCTCCGGAGTCTGGGCGAGCGGCGCGTCCGACACCAGATAGGCATCCAAGGCCTCGAGGCCGGCGAAGAAGCGCGCGACCTGCTCGTTCCATGTGCCTGACTCCGTGTTCGCCCAGCGCTCTTCGCCGCGTGCCTGGGAGAGCGCCCAGTCGAGCAGGTCGCCGACGTGCGCGAGGATCTGGAGCGGCGTACGCGATCCTCCGCCGGCGCGGTGGTTCCGGAAGCTGGCGGGCGCGTCCCGAAGAGCCTTGGCGCCCCGATATGCGAGGGTGGCCAGAGTGTGGCGGAGCAGGGCGCGCTCGCCGTCGTTGTCGATGGATGGCATGGGTCGGGGGCAGGGGAACGTTCGGGCAATGATGCTCGCTTGGCGCGTCTCAGGGCAACCGGGCTTCATGCATCCGTGGAAACGTAAGCCCCTCCGCGTCTCGCGGCGGACCGGACCTCGCCCCATCTTGCCCGCATGATCCCGTTGTCGATCCGCCGCGGCGTCCGTCGCGCCAGGCCGCTCTTGCTCGTGTTCGGGCTGGCCCTCCCCACCGCCGCCTCGGGGCAGACGCTCCTGTCCAGCGGCGACCTGCTGAAGATGGCGCCGCCGCCGCCGGACCACCGTGTGGCGTACGGCGACGGTCCGCTCCAGTTCGGAAACCTGCGGCTCCCGAAGGGCGACGGGCCCTTTCCGGTCATCCTCTTCGTGCATGGCGGGTGTTGGCTGTCGGCGTTTCCGATCGGCCACGTCGGACTGCTCGAGCAGGCGCTGGCCGACGCCGGCTACGCGGTGTGGAGCCTCGAGTACCGGAGGGTGGGTGGGGACGATGGTGGGGGGTGGCCCGCCACCTTCCTGGACATCGAGAACGGCGCCGACTCCCTGCGCGCGTTGGCCCGTACGTACCCGCTCGACCTCGACAGGGTGATCGCGGCGGGCCACTCGGCCGGAGGGTACTTTGCGCTCTGGCTCGCGGTGCGCGACCGGATTCCGCGTGAGAGCGAGCTGTGGCGGGCCGATCCGCTTCCGGTGCAGGGGGTTTTCGCCCTGGCACCGGCCCCCGATCTGGAAGGACTCTACGCACGGGGTGTGTGCGGCGACGTCATCGGCGGGCTGATGGGCGGGTCGCCCGGGGCGTACCCGGCCCGTTACGCCGCCGCGTCCATGATGCGTCTGCCGCCGCCGACCGTCCCCCAGACGCTCATGGTGGGCGCGCTCGACCGCTCGTGGGGTCCGGTGGGACGCACCTACTTTGCGCACGCGAAGGCCGAGGGTGACACCCTGGTCGACCTGGTCGAGTTGCCCGAGTCGGGCCACTTCGAGATGATCGTGCCGACCACGTCGACCTGGCCCCGCGTCATGAGCGCATTGGCCGCGTTGTGGGAACGAGTGGGTCGCGCGCGCCGGTAGCAGCCCGTGGTGGAAGGGGGGCCTGCTACTCCAGGTATGTGTAGCCGTCGATGCCCTGGTCCAGGAACTTCCGCATGCTCACGGCTTCGGCGAGGGTAAACCGCTTCGCGGTGAGCGCGGCCTCGATTTCCCGGCGGAAATTCCTGCGCATGGCGTCCGGGTCGAACTGCACGAACTGGAGTACCTCACGTACCGTGTCGCCTTCGACGACCTCCTCCAGGTGCCACTCGCCGTCGGGGCCCATCTCCACGTGGACCGCATGGGTATCGCCGAACAGGTTGTGCAGGTCACCCAGGGTCTCCTGGTACGCCCCCGTCAGGAAGACCCCGAGGTAGTAGGGCGCCAGTTCGCCGGTGAAATCGTTCGAGCCGTTGCCGTTGGTGTTCGGCGTCCATTGGAGTGCGTGTAGCCGGATCGTGTTCCTCGGCTCGCCGTCCCCCGGAAAGCGATCCACCCGCCCGTCGGAGTCGCACGTCACGTCGGCGAGGGTCGCGCGACGCGTCGGCTCCTCGTCCAGTCGATGGATCGGCATGATGGGGAAGACCTGATCGATCCCCCACGCGTCGATCAGTGACTGGAAGAGGCTGAAGTTACTGAAGTAGATGTCACACAGCCGGTCCGGCAGGTCCCACAATTCCTCCGGAAGCTCGTCCCGGTGCTCCCGCACGAGATGGTTTCCGATGGTCCAGTACAGATCTTCGGCCGCCGCGCGCGCCGTGATGCTCATGTACCCGAGGTTGAACAGGCTCAAGGCCTCGTTGAGCGCGTGCTCGGCATCCTGGTAGATCTCGATGGGATCTCCGTCACCGCCGAGACGCTGGTGCGCGTCCACAAGGTCCAGGAGCGGCTGGGGGACGTCCTCCTCGGGCGGCTCGTTGAGCGCGCGATCGACCAGTTCGGTATCCGGCTCCTCCGGGAAGATACGGCTGCCCAGCACCTGGAAGACGAGCACGCCCGAGTGAGCCACCAGAGCGCGGCCCGACTCCGTGATGATGTCCGGGTGCGGAACGCCGGCGTCGTCGCAGATCGACTTCACACGGTAGATGATGTCCGTCGCGTACTGCTCGATCGTGTAGTTGACGGACGATTGGGTCGCGGATGCCGAGCCGTCGTAGTCGATGCCGAGCCCGCCGCCGAGGTCGAGCATTCCCATCGGAGCGCCGAGCTTGACCAACTCGACATAGATGTGCGCGACCTCGCTGACCGCATACTTGAACGAGCGGATGTCGTAGATCTGCGAGCCGATGTGGCAGTGCAGCAACTGGAGGCCGTCCAGGAGCCCCTCGTCCTCGAGCCAATCGACGGACGACAGGATCTGGCTGACCGAGAGACCGAATTTGCCACGGAAGCCGACGGATTCGGCCCAACGTCCGATCCCTCCCGACGCCAGCTTGGCGCGGATACCGAAGCGCGGTTTGACGTTGTGGGCGCGGGCGGAGCGGATCAGCATCTCCAACTCCTGCGTCTGCTCGATCACGGGCAGGATGTTCCGCCCCATCTTGGCCGCGAGAATCACGGTCTCCAGGAACTCCTGGTCCTTGAAGCCGTTGCAGATGAAGGGCATGTCGGGGTGCCCCTCGGTCAACGATAGTCCCGCCAGCAACTCCGGCTTGGAGCCCGCCTCCAGGCCGAAGCCGAGCGTGTGGCCCACGTCGCGGATCTCCTCGCAGATGTGGCGCTGCTGGTTCACCTTGATGGGGTACACGCACATGTACTTGCCCTGGTACCCTCCCTCGGCGATCGCGTCGTCGAACGCGCGGCGCAGGTGGGCCATGCGGTGCGCGAGGATGCCCGAGAAACGGACGACGACGGGCGGCCAGAGTTCGCGGGCCTGCAGTCCTTCGATGACCTCCATGAGATCGATCGACTTGCTCGGGTCGGTGTCGGGATAGACCTCGACCGTGCCCCGGTCGGAGACACCGAAGTATCCCCCGCCCCAGTCGGTGAGCCTGTAGAGCTCCGTAGAGTCCTGCGGAGACCAGTTCCTGGCGTCGGGCGCGGGATGCTCGGGTTCGTTCATCGAATCGGGATCGCTCGGGTGAGGAAGACTCTCCGCAGGAACAAAACAGTCTCGAAGACGGCTCCGGATCACAAGTACGGTCGGCTATTCCTCACGTAATGCCCTCACCGGATCGATGCGCGAAGCGCGGCGTGCGGGTAGCCAACTGGCGACCGTCGCGACGACCGCGAGGACTCCCGCCGCCGCCGCGTACACGCCCGCGTCGGTCGGCTCCACCCCGACCAGGAGCCCTTCGAGCACCCGGGTGGTGGCCAGCGCGAGGCCTATGCCCACCACGAGACCGGCCGCGACGAGGCCGAGCGACGATGTGACGACCATGCGCTGGACGCGGCCCGGTTCGGCGCCGATGGCCATGCGCATGCCGATTTCACGGGTACGGCGGCTCACGACGTACGAGACGACGCCATAGAGGCCGACCGCCGCCAGAATGAGCGCGACGACGGCCGCGATGCCCAGCAGGATCGACACGAAGGTGATCTGAGCCGAGGCGCTCGCCACCACGTCGTCCATGGTGGTGGCGTTGGCCAGCGGGATCTGGGGGTCGATGGCCGTGACCACGCGACGGATGGCCGGCACGAGCGACGTGGGGTCGTCGAGCGTGGTGCGCGCCACCAGCGTGATCGAGCCAGGCCATCCGTACCCCGCGCCCTTTACACCCCTCACCTGGCGGATGGGGTAGTAGACGGCGATGGCCGCCTTGCTCAACGGCACCTCGCCCTCGTCCGCGTGGCGGGCCACGTCACCGACCACGCCGACCACGCGGTAGAATGGGCCCTCGGAACGCCCGCTGGGCGCGATGCCCTGACCGATCGGGTCCTCACCGGGCCAGAAACGGTCGGCGAACGCCTTGCTCACGACCACCGTTCCTCCGTTCGAATCGGTGTTGTCTCCGTCCGTGAAGGTACGCCCTTCGAGCACAGGGATGCGCATCGCCTCGAAGTAGCCAGGTGCTGTGGCCTCCTGACCCGCACACGTGGTCATGCCCGCGTCCTTGACGCGCGCGTAAACGGTCGCGTCCTCGAAGCCCTGCACCGTGCATCCGAAGCCACCCTCCACCGGCACTTCCTCGCTCATCCCCGCCGCCGCCACGCCAGGCAATGCGCCGACGCCGTCGAGGATGTCCCGGTATGCGTTCCACACGGCCACGTCGTTCGGGTAGCGTTCGTGCGACAGGGTCAGCTTCACGGCCACGACGCCTTGCGGGTCGAAGCCCGGGTCCGTCCGACGCAGCTTTGCGAGCGTCTCGACGAGCAACCCCGCGCCGACCACCAGGGTGAGCGCCAGCGCGACCTGTGCGACGACGAGCACCCCACGCAACCGGTGCGCGCCGGGTCTCGTCGAGGCGCCGCGGCCGCCTTCGGCCAGGTTGCGCGAGGCGCCCGGGCCGGCGTGAACGACGAGGGGGTACGCGGCCAGCGCGAGCCCCACAAGGACGGACATCCCAAGCGTGAAGCCGACCGTGCCCAGGCCCATGGCGGCACCGTGTACGCGAGGGATCTCGGGCGGCGCGAGCGACGTCAGCGCGGGCACTCCCCAGTAGCCGACCACCAGCGCGACCAAAGCGCCCGCGAGGGCGAGGGTCATGCTTTCCGCGAGGACGTGGCGCGCGAGCACCCCCCGTCCGGCGCCGAGCGCCGCCCGGATGCCGAGTTCACGCCGCCGGCCCTCCATGCGCACCAGGAAGAGGTTGGCCACGTTCGCGGCGGCGATGAGGAGCACGAGGAGCATGCCGGCGAAGAGGATCCACAGGTTCCGGGCCAGGTTGCCGACTACGTACTCCTTCAGGGGCTCGACCTGCGTGCGGAAGCCGTACTGGTCGAAGAAGGCCTGGCTATATGCGTTCGGGAATGCTTCGGGGAGTTGCGCGGTCAGGCCGGCGATCTCCGCTTCGACGGATTCGGGCGTCGCTCCGGCCCCCATCCGTCCGATTCCCTGGAAGACGTGGCTGTTCCAGAACGTGCCGGCGCGGTCGACCTGCATGGGGGTCCACAGGTCGGGAGCCACGTTCGCGGGCCACCCTGGGGGATCGATGCCAATGGCCATGACACCGATGATTTCGACCGGGTGGTCGTTGAAGGTCAAGGTGGTTCCGACGACGCCCCGGTCGGCGCCGAGCGCCCGGCGCCAGAAGCCCTCGGAGATCATCGCGACCAGGGGCGCGCCCGGTTGGTCGTCGTTCGGCGTGATGACGCGACCCACGGTGGCCCGCGCGCCCAACAGGTCCATCACGCTGGCGGTGACCGCAACCGCGGTCACTCGATCGGCGCCTGATTGCGTGATCACCGTACCGCCGTTGCCCTGGTAGATGCCGACCTCGTCGAGCGTCTTCGCGTGGTCCGTGAAGTACACCCACTGCGCCGTCGAGAGACTCCATACCTCGTCGGGGCCGACGCCCGGCACCTGGTTGTCCATGTGGACCAGACGTTCGGGCTCGGGATAGGGAAGGGGGTGGACCACGACGCGGTCCACCAGCGTCCAGATCGCGGCGCTGCCTCCGATGCCGAGGGCCAGCGTCAGGACCGCCACCACCGTGAAGCCCGGTGTACGCGCCATGCTACGCAGGGCGACCGTCACGTCGTTCCACCACCCGTTCATCCACGTCCTCATGGTCCCTTCCCGGTCGGCGTGCTCGAGGGCACGCAACGTGCTCACGTCGGCGAACGCGCCCAGGGCCGCGCGCACCCCTCCCCATCCCGTCTCGCCCGAGGCCCCGTGGGCGAGTTCTCCTTCCCATTCACGCAGAAAGCGATCCCGTTCCAGCTCGGGCGCCCGGAGTGCGGCCAGCCGCACGAGCCTTCGTGCGAGCCACAGCGCGATCTTGGGAGCCATGTCTCGTTCTCAACCGGAAGCGGGGCGGGTTCCGAAGAGCGCCTGTTGCGCCATCACCCGCTCCCTGGCCTCCGCAAGCGAGGCCCGGCCGGCCGCGGTGGGCCGGTAGTAGCGGCGAGGTGGCCGCCCCTCGTCGTGCGCGTTGGCTGCCCGCTCCCAGTGCGATTCGACCCGGTCGGACGCTTCGAGCCGCCGCAGCAGCGGATAGACGGTTCCGCTCGGCAGGTGAGTGGCGCGCATGATCTCGAAGCCGTAGCCGTGACCTTGTGTAATGGCCTGAAGCACCAGCGCTCCGTTGTAGCTCAGCGGTGCCTCCGCGGCAGCGCGTTTGGGTGTCATTGCGTTGGTCGCTCCCGGAATCGTTCTCGGCGCTGTCTGCCACTTGGGCAGTTACATAGCAGCGAATGTACATAGGGGTCCACGTAACTCGTCCGACGAGCGAAACCGGAAAAGGGTTTCAGGAGGGACGGGCTCGACGACGCAGCCCGGGGATCACGTCGCCTTGCCAGCTCTGGTATGCGGAGGTGGGGAGCACGCCCTCTCCGTACGCGAGGCACACCCGATACGCGAGGACGTCCACCAGGTCGAGCGTCGACGCCATCGGGTGGATGTCGGTGACCTTCGTCGCCGCCGGCCCGTCACTCAGCAAGGTCTGGACGATGCTGGGAAATGCGGCCGAGAGGCCCTCGGCCTCATCGGTGTCCAGGAGTGCGTCCGAGGGCCTCACGCACGTGACGGTTTCGCCGTCGGCGCGGGTGTGCGTTGTCGAGCGGGACGCGGGCGCCGCCGTCGCGCAGCCGGACGCCACAAGGAGCGCGGTCGCGAGAGCGCGTATCCGCACCCCCTGGCCCGTCCGTGCCCACCAAGTCACTTTCCGGGGTTCGAACCCCGGATCCGGGCTCCTGCAATCGACGAAAGCGACGGGATTTGCCCTCATGCGTGCTCCCTTCCTTCTCTGCGGCTTCCTTGCGGCCACCGCGGCCGTGCCGGCGGAGGCTCAGCTTCCTACCCCGGAATCCGTCCTCGGCTTCACGGTCGGGGCCGACTTCCATTTGGCGACGTATGAGCAATCCCTCGCGTATTTCCAGAAGCTGGATGCCGCGTCGGATCGCCTGGAACTGCGCAGGGTGGGAACAACGTCGAACGGTCGTCCCTGGTACGTGGCGCTGATCTCCTCGCCCGAGAACCTCCAGAACGTCGAACACTATCGGGACATCGCCCAGCGCCTGGCGCATCCTGAAGGACTGACGGACGAGGAAGCGCATCAACTGGCGCAGGATGGCAAGGCGATCGTGCACATCGACGGGGGACTCCACGCCACCGAGGTCGCGGGCGCGCAGCACACCATCCAGCTCGCCTACGACCTGGTCTCGGGGGATGCGGATCCGAAGATCCACGCGATCCTCGACAACGTCGTCCTCGTCCTCTGGTTCTGCATCAATCCCGACGGCCAGACCATGGTGGCGGACTGGTACACATCGAACGTCGGTACGCCCTTCGAGGTCGCCCCGACGCCTTTCCTGTATCAGAAGTACATCGGGCACGACAACAATCGCGACGGCTACATGCTCGACATGATCGAGTCCCGCACGGTCACGCGCACGGATCGGCACTGGGAGCCGCAGATCGTCTACAACCACCACCAGACCGCCCCCTTTCCGGCGCGCATCTGGATCCCGCCTTTCGCGGAGCCCGTCAGCCCCGACGTGCATCCGCTCATGTGGCGCACCGTGAACCTGCTCGGCATGGCCATGGCCGAGGCGCTCGAGGAGAACGGGCAGAAGGGCGCCGTCCACATGGGCGACGGCTTCGACGACTGGTATCCCGGCTTCATCGACCACGCGAACTCGTTCCACAACGTGGCGTCGCTGCTCACGGAGACGGGCCTCTACGCGTACGCGACGCCGCACTTCTACACGATCGACGACTTCCCGCGCGAGTCCCGGGACCTCCGCCCGATGTCGTTGTACGCCAGTCCTTGGACCGGCGGCTGGTGGCGACTGAAGGATGCCACCTCGTACATGGAGACCGCATCGATCGCGGTGCTCGACGTGGCCGCCAAGTACCGGGAAAACCTGCTGTACAACCGGTACCAGGCGGGACGTGACGTCATTGCCCAGTACTCCGACGGACCGCCGTACGCCTACTTCGTGGGCGAGGACCAGCGTGACCCAGTGGCCGCGGCCGAGATGCTCCGCCGCTTGGCGTTCAACGGCATCGAAGTAAAGCGGTTGACGAAGGCGGTGACCGTCGAGGGTGTGACGCACCCCGCGGGAACTTGGGTCGTACCGATGAACCAGCCCTTCGCCAACTTCGTGCGCCAGCTCTTCTCGGTGCAGAGCTATCCGGACCTCCGACAGTACCCGGAGGGACCCCCCGAGCAACCGTACGACGTGTCCGGGTGGACGCTCCCGTATCAGTTCGACGTCCGGGTCGTCGAGGCGCGTCAGCCACTCCCCCCCGACGTGACCGCGGCGCTCGGCGACGTTTCCGCTGAGCCCATCGCGACGGATGCCGAAGGGGATGCCTCGCCCTGGGACTCCCCGCCCGATGTGGGCTTCGACTCGAACCCGGTCGCGCACGCGATCGTGCCTCCTGATGGCCGTGTGAGGGGCGGCGGGGGCGCGTTGATCCTCGATCCGGCCGAGAACAACACGTACCGGGCGCTCGGTCGCGCGTGGGCTGCCGGCGCCGAGGTGAGCTACGCGCCGGGGAAGGCCGCGCCAGACTCCGCGCGCGGTGGCAAGAGCGGGAGTTGGCTCGTGTCCGGGATTTCGGGCTCCGCCAGGGAGTCGATGGTGAGCGACCTGCATCTCCAGGCCGTGGGCGGTTCGATGCCGTCCGAACGCGTGGCCAAGCCGCGCGTCGGACTCTACCGGCCGTGGTCCTCGTCGATCGACGAGGGTTGGACGCGGTGGCTCCTAGAGATGTACGGCCTGAACGCGACCAGCCTCTACAACGCCGACGTGCGCGCGGGTGACCTCCGTGACCGCTACGACGTGATCGTGCTCGCCGACATGCGCGCGCGCTCGATCCTGGAAGGCTTCGAGAAGGGTTCGGTCCCGCCGCGCTACGCCGGTGGAATCGGCACCGAGGGCGTGCGCGAACTCGACACGTTCGTGCGCGGGGGCGGCACGCTCGTGACCCTGAATAGTTCGAGCGGCTTCGCGATCGACGTGCTGCACCTACCCGTGAAGGACGTTACGGCCGGCGTCAGCCGCCAGCAGTTCTTCGCGTCGGGCGCGATCGTCGAGCTGGTCACCGACCCGTCGCAACCCGTGATGAGCGGGATGCCGGAGCGCGCGAAGATCTTCGTGGGCGGCAGTCCCGTCTTCTCGACGGAGGAGGGGTTCCAGGGACACGTGCTGGCCAAGTATCCCGACCACGGCACGCCTCTTCTGTCCGGGTATCTGCTCGGTGAGAAGCACGTGCAGGGCTACGCGGCCGCGCTCGACGTCGTGCATGGGGACGGGCACGTGGTCCTCCTCGGCATGCGGCCGCAGTGGCGCGGCCAACCCTTCGGCACGTTCAAGATCCTGTTCAACGCGACGCTCTATTCGAAGGCGGTCGCGGATCAGGCGCCTGCCAACGACAATTTCTGGGCTCCGCCCCCCCAGATCGAGGAGGCCGCGAAGAAGGGCGAGCCGACGGGCGGACGGTCGGGCGGCCGTCCGGGCGGGATGGACCGTTGACCCTGGGGTGGCGCCCTCGACGAACGGTCGGGACCGACGAAGCCCGGAAGGGGGTAGTGCCGCCATCATGATGCCTCTCACGCCGTGGGTCCGACGCCTTCTCATCGCCAACGTGGCGGTGTTCCTGCTGACGCAGGCCAGCCCCGCGTCCGGCTCGCTGTTGGCTTTGTACCCGTCCGTGCAAGGCCTCATGTACCGGCCCTGGGGCATTCTCACGTACATGTTCGTGCACGCGGGCATCGGGCACATCTTCTTCAACATGATCGGGCTGTACTTCTTCGGCCCCCGTCTGGAGCAACGTCTGGGCGCGAAGTCGTTTCTGTGGCTGTACTTCCTGGCCGGAATCGGCGGCGCGCTCGGAAGCTTCTTCTTCGCGCCGAACTACCCGGTGGTCGGCGCGTCCGCCGCGGTGTACGGCGTCCTGGTCGGCTTCGCCATGTACTGGCCGCGCGAGAAGATCTACCTGTGGATGATCCTTCCGGTCGAGGCGTGGCTCCTGGCGCTCATCCTGGTCGGGGCGTCGCTCTACATGGGCGTCAGTGGCTCCCAGTCCGGCACCGCGCACTTTGCGCACCTGGGCGGCATCGTGGTGGGATTCGTCTACCTGAAGCTCCTGGAATGGCGCCGCGGCGCCCCCCGGCGGGACTTCCAGAAGGCCCTGCAGCCGAAGGCGCCGAGCGGTGCTTCGGAACGGGTCATGGTGGCGCGTTGGAAGGGCATCGCGACGGACCAGATGCACGAGATCAACCGTGAGGAAATCCACCGGCTTCTCGCCAAGGTGGATGCCGAGAATTCACGCGTGCTGACCCCGGCCGAGCGCGCCTTCCTCGACCGCATGGCAGGGGGATGAGCACGGGGTCCGACGAGGATGGGCTGCGCCACCGGACGACCGCGATCGAAGTCGACCCGGAGACATTTGCCCGGCTCGGGCACGACCTGGTAGACCGCATTGCGGCCCTCCTGAAGAGCTTACCCGAGCGCCCGCTCACCACGGCCGAGTCCGCCGAGGAAGTCCGCGCTTTGCTCGACGCCGACGCTCCGCTCCCGGAGACGGGGATGGAGGTCGGGGCCTTGATGAAGCGCGCAACCGATCTCCTGATAGACCACTCGCTCTACAACAGCCATCCGCGCTTTTTCGGCTACATCACTGCGCCCCCGGGGCCGCTCGGCATCCTGGCCGACATGCTCGCGGCGGCCGTGAACCCGAACGTGGGCGCGTGGGTGCTTTCTCCGATGGCGTCGGAGATCGAGGGCCAGGCGGTCCGCTGGATCGCGGATCTCATCGGCTTTCCGCAACCGTGCGCCGGGATCATGGTCAGTGGTGGGAACATGGCCAACCTGCTCGGCTTCTTCGCGGCACGCGCCGCGAAGGCGGAGTGGGATGTACGCCAGGTCGGCATGGGCGGGGAAGGAAGCGAGCGGCTCAAGGTCTACGCATCGAAGGAGACGCACACCTGGATCCACAAGGCGGCCGACCTCAGCGGGCTCGG
>JBBSOM010000025.1:0-11748 GCA_038259715.1 Longimicrobiales bacterium | reverse complement strand
CGCGTACACGAGTTCGTAGGGGATCTCGTACTGCTCGAAGAGCCAGCGGGTCCAGCCGGACGACATGGAGCCCCCGTACTGGTCCCAGAGCCCCACGCGCACTGGAGACAGCTTCAGCGCGTCGGCCACGGGAGTGACCGGTACGCCCTGGAAGTCCAGGCCGACTTCGGACGCCAGCTTGTCCACGATGGGGCGGCTCGCCGACGTCGCCGGGATATACAGCGTGCCCGCGGGCCACGTCTTCTCGCCTGCGGTCACCTCGGTGCTCAGCCAGTAGACGTCCTGTTTGGCGGCCAGAAGCCTGTTGGTGGCGATGACCGCGTCGTTCACCTGATGGCTGAGCAGGTAGCCTGCGGCGCCGTTGGCATCGGCGACCACGCCGGCGGGTACCTTCACCAGTCCGTCCACGTCCTCGAAGGGTCCATCGAACCCGTCCAGGATCCGGTCGAAGTGGACGCCCATCTGCAGCGCCAGCGTGTACCCGGCGTTGTCGTACGGCGGCACGGGCGGTCCGCCCGGGTATTCGAAGTCGTTGGGATGGTCCTGGGGCTCGAACATGTCGTACACGTGGGGTGCATAGGCCTGGGCCGACTTCACCACCAGGGAGCCCGATGGATAGTTCGTGCCCCCGACCTGGAAGTCCCGGGTGGCGCGCTGTACCTCGACGCCCACCTTGACCAGAGCGTTCACGAACTTGACGGCGGTCAGGAAATCCGGCTGATCCGAGGGAAGGATGTACCCCCGGGGGTCCCGGTCCTCGGGCTTCCGCAGTGTCTGGAAATCCTCCTTGGGCAAGCCGCGGAACCTCCGCATGAGGGCGGCGTCCGGATTGTCCGTCCCCTTCTGCTCAGCGGCGATCTCCGCTTCGGCCTCGGCCACCATCTTGGGGTGGACGGTCCACGTGTCGGTCTCACCGCGGCGGATGGCGTCGCGGCCCATCTGGTACCGGTTGTAGAGGAGGACCTCCTTGTATCGCGACGCGTAGTCCAGATACCCCCGGTTCATCGTAATGGAGTAGTCCACTGCCTGGCGGAAATGCCACTCCTGTGGCTCGATGGGCGCGGGAAGGTCGCCCGTGGATATGGCCTTGTCCGGCAGGAAGCTGATCTCCATGGGCGTCGGGTTGCCCGACGTCTCGGTCAGAATCCCGATGATGTTGTGGAAGTACCCGGTCGTGCGGAGGTTGCCGTTGAACCACGTGGAGTACGGCGCGCCGGACCGCATGGTGGACCCGAACTTCCCCTCGGACACGAGGCGGGTGTGGATGGCGGTGCCCACGGTCGTCACGCCCAGGGACAGGAGCGGGTGGAACCAGTAGTTGTGGGGATCGCGAAAGGGCGGGGCGAAGAGCACGGCGCCGGCGGGTCCCGTTTGATGGTGGTTGTACATCATCTGCGGATACCACTCGCGATACATCACCCTGCCCATGTTGTTGGTCTCGGGCTGGGTCACCATGTACGAGTCACGGTTGTTGTCGTGCCCGATGTACTTCTGGTAGAGGCGGGGCACGCCGGAAGTGGAGCGCTTGAGGGGATCGGATTCCCGCATGTACCAGCTCGACACGAGTTCCATGCCGTCCGGGTTGGCGTGGACCATGAGAATGACTTCGTCGTTCAGGAAACGAAGGGTCTCGTCGTCGTTGCGGCTCAGCATCTGGTAGAGCATCTCCATGAGCTGGTGCGCGCCCAACACCTCGGTGGCATGAAGCCCTCCGTCGATCCACACAACCGCTTTGGTGGTCTTCGACAGCGCGCGTGCCTCGTCGTCGGTGAGGTCCTTGGCCAGCGCGAGCCGCTTCGCGTCGGTCCTGATCTGGTCCAGGTTCCCGAGGTTCTCCGGCGATGACACGATGGCCATGAGCTGCGGCCGTCCCTCGGCGGTGAAGCCGATGGTGTCGAGCATCATCCGGGGCGATTCCCCCGCCAGCTTCTGCCAGTAGGCCGTGAGCTGCGTGTACGTGGCCAGGAAGTAGTCGTCCCCGATGTTGTGCCCGAACTCCTGCATGGGGGTGGTGACCTGCGTCTGGGCCGAGGCGGGCGCCGCGAGGAGCGCGAGCAGCAGGAGGGACACGCAGGCGAGGCTCGCGCCCCCTACGGGGATACGACGTAAGGATCGGATCAAGACCTTGACCTCGGTTGGGTGGGCCGGCACGGAGGCGGCGGGAGAGGGATGAAACTACGTCGCTTCGGGTGGTGGACAAGAGGGTGCGGGAGACCCGTTGATGAGCGGCTTGACCGCCGGTCGATCGTCGGCGTATGGTAGGCCAACCCCCGCTCTATGCCGGAGGACGGCACCCGCCGCCGCACTGTATTCACGCGTTTCCTGGTCTCTCATCAGGCAGGAGATTCTCACGGCCGACAAGGGCTACGGCTCGACGGAACTGATCATCCAACTGCTCGCTCGCAATATCGATCCCCATATTCCGCTCCTTGCCAAGGATGCCCCGGAAGAACTGCCGACCTGGAAGCACCGGACCTACGATTTGGAACTCGCCAGTCGATTCCGGCGAGGATGCCCTGAGCGGGCGCCCTTTTTCAACGGGCTTCTAAGGGTCGGCCGGTACACGTCATCCCCAACGGAATCGACATCGAGCGCTTCCGGCGCACCGGCGACAACCGGGGTCTGCGTGCGCGGCTGGGCATCGACCCCGAGGCGCCCGTCCTGGGGAGCGTGGGCAGGCTCGATCCCATCAAGTGCCAGGACGTCATGATCCGGGCCTACGCCGTCCTGCGGCCCCGCTGGCCGGGTCCCGTCCGCCCTGTCTTGGTCATCGCGGGCGACGGGCCAGACCGGCCACGGCTCGACGCCACCATCGCCGACGTGGGCGGCGACTGCGTGCACATGATGGGGTGCATCGAGGACGTGCACGCCGTGCACGAGATGTCCGCGCTGTTCACGATGAGCTTGCGGAGCGAGGGAACGTCCATCGGCCTTCTCGAAGCCATGAGCGCGCAACTCTGCCCGGTGGTCACCGACGTGGGGGGCAACGCGGCGGTGCTCGGCGAGGGACTGCGGCACCGTCTCTGTGAGCCAGGCAGCCCGGAGGCGATGGCGAGGGCATGGCGGGCGGCGCTCTCGGCTCCCGAACACATGCGGCGGGACGCGACGGCGGCACGGGAGAGGGTCGAGCGGGAGTTCAGCGCCCGCAAGATGGTCGAGCAGTATGCGAAGGTCTATCTGGGAGGTGCACCATGAACCCTCGATCGGACTCCGAACCCGGGGTCGTACCGGGCGGGCAGATCACGCCGTTCGCGGAGGTCATGAAGCGGAAGCACCTCCCCGCGCTCGACGGGCTGCGTGCGATCTCGGTTGGGATCGTGATGGTGTATCACGGCGGGGTCGAGGCCGTACCGGGGGACCTCGGCGTCACGGCCTTCTTCGTGCTCTCGGGCTTCCTCATCACCTGGTTGCTGCTCCGGGAGAGGGAGAAGACCGGTAGGGTCTCCCTGGGTGGTTTCTACCTGCGGCGTTCCCTGCGGATCTTTCCCGCGTACTTCGCGTTCGTGGGCGTCTCGATCGTGCTGGACCGCGCGCTCGGCGACCCGTGGACCGTGTCGAACGTCGTCACCGCGCTGACGTACACGGTCAACTACCGCAACGCCTTGGGAGGCTTCGCCGGCCCGATTCCACATGCGTGGTCGCTCGCCGTCGAAGAGCAATTCTACCTGCTCTGGCCGCTGGTCTTCATCATGCTGGCGAACGTGTCGCGCACCCGGAAGGCTCTGGTCTATCTCATCCTGGGCGTTTGCGCGTGGCGGGCCATCCTGTACCTGGGATTCGGCGTGCCAGACTACTACGTCTACCACGCCTTCGACACCCGCTTCGATTCGCTCGCCATCGGGTGCCTGCTCGCGGTGTTGGCGACGTCGAAGGCCTTCCTGGCGTGGGCTCCGCGCACGGCCCGGCGCGCCTGGTATCCGCTTCCGGTCCTTCTGCTGGTCGTGATCTCGCGCAAGGCCATCAGCCCCGCGTGGCACTATGCGTTCGGCTTCACGGTGGATTCCGTGCTGGTGGCGATCCTCGTGATCCAGCTCCTCCAGTTGAGCTCGCATCCCATGTGGCGGTGGCTGGACTCGAGGTTCGCGGTGTGGGTGGGGGCGCTGAGCTATCCCCTCTATCTGTGGCACATCTGGGGATTCAGCATGGCCGACAACCTCACGAGGTCGGCATCGGCGCCCCTGAACTTCGTGGTCGGCACCCTCCTCTCGTTCGTGCTGGCTTCCGGGTCCTACTACGGCATCGAGCGCTACTTCCTGCGTCTCAAGGCCCGCCTGGACAAGTCGAAACAGACGAAGCTCGCCCTCTCGTAGCGCGCCTTCTCGTAGCGCGCCTCCTCGTAGCGCCCAAGCGACCGGGTACCGGCGACCGAACACAAGAGAAACCGGCGGCCCCCATCCTCGGGGACCGCCGGTTCGCTGTTCCGGCGTCGGGGGTGTCAGGTTTTCTGTGTAAATGGCCTCGTCATCAAACGGGAATCCGTCCCTCGAAAACGATGGACAGATGGTTCAGCGCGGAGGTCCAGTCCTGGACGGGCCGGCCCCACCGTTCAACGCAAGAACATTGTGTGGGACCCCGCGGGAGCTCTCTTCCCAGAACACCCGCAATCGGACGCCTTGACCGCCGGTCGATCAACGTCCCATTGTAGCCATCGCCAAAGCGATAGGCGCTCTCGCCCCCGACGACTCCCCCCCTTCGTCGCACAGGGTCACCGCGTTTCCTGTCCATGCACGCTTTTCTTGGGTCTTTCACCAGGCAGGAGAATGCCACATGAGGAAACTCTTGTTGTCGCTGACAGTGCTGACAGCGTTGTCGACACTTCCCCGGACGGCCCTCGCGCAGGAGCGCGGTGTCGTCACGGGCCAGGTGGTGGCCAAGGACTCGCAGCAGCCTCTCTTTGGCGCCCTGGTCGAGATCCCGGCGCGCAGCCTTCAGGTGATGTCGGACGCGCAGGGCCACTTTGCCTTTCCGGCGACGATCCCCTTCGGCCCTCAGACGGTGCGGGTCAGCGCGCTCGGATACCGACAGGAGACGGTGGAGACGACCGTGGGGGCCACGCCGGCCGTCCTGAACATCGCCTTGGAGCCGGACCCGCTCCGCCTCGATGAGTTGGTGGTCACGGGCTACGGCTCGGAGCGGCGGGCCAACGTGGCGGGGGCCGTATCCTCCCTGAGGGTCGAGACGGTCAAAGGCGTCCCGGTCACCTCGCTCAATCAGGCCCTCGAGGGCCGGATGGCAGGTGTCCACATCAGCCAGAACTCGGGCACGCCGGGTGGTGCCGCCACGATCCGGGTGCGTGGCTCGTCCTCCATTTCCGGGGGCAACGATCCGCTCTGGGTCGTCGACGGCGTTCCCATGAACCAGGGTGACTACTCCCGCCTGGGCGGCTTTGGCGGTCAGAGCATCGACGCCCTGGGGGACCTGGACTCGAGCGAGATCGAGAGCATCGAGATCCTCAAGGACGCGTCCGCCGCGGCCATCTATGGATCGCGGGCTTCCAACGGTGTCGTCATCGTCACCACGAAGCGCGGCGCCGTCCAGCGTCCTGAGATCACCTTCGGCGCCTACTACGGAACCCAGAATTTCTGGCGAACGGTGGGTCTGCTGAATGCAGCGCAGTACACGGAGGTCTACAATGACGGCTTGGCGGCCCGCTACGGCGTCGGCACCTACGATGTCACGGATATTGTGGACTCGAAGCCGGGAGCCGACGTCAACTGGGTGGATCAGGTCACGAATCCTGCGCCCATGGGGAGCGTCGAAGCCTCCATTCGCGGCGGAACCGATCGCATGCGCTACTACCTCTCGGGGAGCTCGTTGACCCAGGACGGCATGATCTCAAGCCAGGGGTACCATCGGCTCAACGGCCGCATCAACCTCGACTACGATCCGCTCGACAAGCTGGCCCTGGGCACGAACGTGGCGCTCACCCGGAGCATCTACGACCGCGCGGCCGCGGACAACAACATCTACAGCCCCTGGGCCAACGCCCTGGCCGACCCACCCATCCAGCCCGTGTACAACGACGACGGTAGTTGGTTCGACACCTGGTACGCCAACCCCGTGGCCATGACCAAGGAGCGGGAGGCCCAGGAACGGGGCATCCGCATCCTCGGGAACGCCTTTGCCGCATACACGCTCGCGGAGGGCATCACCGGCCGCGTCACGTTCGGCCTCGACCACCTGACGCTCCGGGGCGCGTCCTACGATTCTCCGGTCTACGGTCCGGGGGCGAGTGTGGGGGGATCGGCCGATGCCACCGGCTCCTTCGTGAACAAGCTGACCTACGAGGGTCGCGTGAACCTCGACCGCACCTTCGACGAGCGGCACGCGATCTCCGGAGTGGTGGGCACCAGCTACGAGGACAACGTCAACGAAGGTCTGCGAGTGCAGGGGCAGCAGTTCCCGACGGAGTACTTCAAGTACATCACGTCGGCGGCAGCCATCACGGACGGGACCTCCACGCGGAGCGACTGGACCCTGCTGTCCTACTTCGGTCGCCTTTCCTACACCTACGACGACCGCATCACCACCACGTTCAACATCCGGCGTGACGGCTCGTCGCGGTTCGGCGCGCAGAACCAATATGGGACCTTCCCTTCGGGATCCGTGCTCTGGCGCGTGAGCGAGGAATCCTTCATGGACCACGTGCCGCTGAGCAACCTGGCTCTGCGGGCCAGCTACGGCCTGACGGGCAACCAGCAGAATCTGGGTAACTTCGCGTCACGCGGGCTGTTCTCAGGCGGATACAACTACTTCGATGTGCCGGGGATCGCCCCCTCTCAGCTCGCGAACCCGAACCTGAAATGGGAGAAGACCAGCCAGCTCGACCTGGGCGTGGACTTCTCCGTCCTCGCCAACCGGCTCGCCTTCAACCTGGACTACTACGAGAAGAAGACGTCCGACCTGTTGGTGGCCTTGCCGGTCCCCCGCACCACGGGGTACAGCTCGATCTGGGACAACGTCGGCTCGATGGAGAACAAGGGCGTCGAGGTCGCGGCCACGGCCCGCTTCTTCGTGCCGGAGCAGCAGGGTGGACTGACGTGGACCAGCACGCTCAACGTGTCCCGGAACCGCAACAAGGTCACAGAGCTGTACAACGGTCAGCCCATCGGCGGGAGCAGCCGCGTGGAGGTGGGCAAGCCCCTGCGCTTCTTCTACGGGTACGTCGCCGACGGCATCTTCCAGAATTACGAAGAGATCGCGGCTCACGCCACGCAGACGGTCAACGCCGACCCGCACAAGGCCACCGCCCCCGGCGATATCCGCTTCAAGGACCTGAACAACGACGGGGTCATCAACGCCGATGACAGGCAGATGATCGGGTCTCCCTGGCCCGAGTTCGAAGGCGGCTGGACCAACAACGTGAGTTACGGAAATGTGGACCTCATGGCATTCGTACAGTTTTCCCATGGGAGCGACATCAACAACGGATTCAGGGTCTACGCGGACCAGTTCGGGAGCGGAGGCGACAACCACACCCTGCGGGCTCTGGATCGTTGGACCCCGACGCACACCGACACCGACGAGCCCCGTGCCGTCTGGGGAGACCCGAACCAGAACACCAGGACGTCGTCCCGCTTCATCGAGGACGGCTCCTACGTTCGTCTCAAGAACGTCGTCCTGGGCTTCACGCTGCCGACCGATCTGGCCAATCGCGTGGGCCTGCGCACTGCGCGTGTGTACGTGCAGGGCCAGAACCTCTTCACACGCACGAACTACACGGGCTGGGACCCGGAGGTGAATTCCGCGGGGACCAGCAGTGACACCTTCGGGTGGGATTTCTATGCTTTGCCGCAGCTTCGCACGTTCACGTTCGGCATCAACGTCGGCCTCTGAGGCGGGAGATCAGGACATGAAGACGACCTGCATGATCGTCGCGGCCGCGCTCTTGCTGACCGCGTGCGACTCGAAACTCGTGACGGAACCCACGGCCTCCATCGACTCGGAAACGGCGCTGAATTCGGCCCGGGGCATCGAGCTTGCCCTGAACGGCGCCTACCGCTCCCTCCAGGCCGGGAATCGGGAGTACATCGCCTACCCGGGCGTCTATGCCGACGATCTGGACTTCACCGGGACCTTCCAGACGGACCGTGAATTCGGGCTTCGCAACATCCAGACGTCCAACGGAGCCATTCTCACCCTGTGGGCGGATGAATACGACGGGATCAACCGCGCCAACGGCGTGCTGGCGGCGCTCAAGGAAGACTCCGGGGTGCCCGCCGACAAGGCGGCCTTAGATGAGGGCGCGGCCCGTTTCATCCGGGCCGTGCATTACATGCGCCTCACGGAATGGTTCGGCGGAGTGCCTCTGGTCCTCGAACCGTCCACCGGGGTAGGCGAGGAGTCGAAGGTGAGCCGGAGCACGGAGGCGGAAGTGAACGCCCAGATCGTTCTCGATCTGGAGGCGGCCGCTGGTCTCCTGCCCGCCGCGAAGGAACAGGGGAAAGCCACCAAGGGAGCGGCCAATGCGCTCCTCGCCCGGGTCTACCTGGAGGAGGGGAAGTATGCGGAGGCGCGGGACAAGGCCACCGCGTTGATCTCCGACCCGGACTACAGCCTGGTGCGCGATTTCGCGACCCTCTTCACCACGAAACACAGTGCCGAGTCCATCTACGAGATCCAGTTCACGGTCAACAACAGCAACTCCCTCGCCTTCTGGTTCTTCCCGCAGGAACTGGGTGGCCGCTGGGGCTTCTCCCCGACCGATGAGCTTTACAATCTTTACGGGCCCACCGACTCCCGTCGGGATGCGTCCATCCGCATCGGACCCGCCAGCGGTAGATCCTACATCTACAAGTATTCCCGCATCGCCACGGGCGACGACAACGTGATCCTCGTGCGCCTGGCGGAGATGTACCTCGCTCGGGCCGAGGCGAACGCCCGGCTGGGCGCAGCGGACGCCACGGTTCTGGCCGATATCAACGTGATACGTGATCGCGCCGGCGCCACGCCGGTGGCGGTGGCGGGACAGGCCAACCTCCTGGACGCGATCCTCAATGAGCGACGCCTGGAGTTGGCCTTCGAGGGCTTTCGCTTCTTCGACCTCCGCAGATTCGGGAAGGCAGAGGCGAAGCTCCAGGTCGAGGCGAGCCGCCTCCTCCTACCCATCCCGCAGGCGGAGCTGGACGTGAACCCCAGTTTGCAGCAGAACCCCGGCTACTGAGCCGGCAAGCGTTTCCATGCGGTACACTTCCGGCGGTGGTCGGGCGACGAGGCCCGGTCACCGCCGGAGGACCTCTCGGACAGGCTCCCAGGAGGAGATCATGATCCGATGGCGGAAGGGTGCCTCGAAAGGATTTCTACTTCTGGCCGTGTGGGCCGTGACCGGATGCGCGACCGGCTCGAGCACAGGGGCTGGAAACGCGCCCAACCCGAGTCTGCTCACGGCCGAGGAGATCGGGACCGCCGGGTCCGACGACGCCTTCAGCGTGGTACAGGCGCTCCGGCCCCGGTGGCTCTGGACGCGAGGGGCTACCAGCATCAACCAACCGGAATCCATCAAGGTGTATCTGGACGGCTCCCTCATGGGCGGCCCCGAATACCTGCGTCAAATCCGGGTCCGGTCCATCCTGTCCATCCGGTTTCTGGACGCGCTGGAAGCCACGAACCGGTGGGGGCTGGATCACGGTCTGGGCGCCATCATGGTGTCCACGCGGCGGGAGAAGTCCTGACCGCGGGATACCCCCTCAGGCTGCCCTCCGGCTGCCCCACGCCTCACGGTAGCCGATCCAGCAGTGCCAGACCGTGATGAGCAGGACGCCTACGGCGAACACCGACATGAGCGCGGTGCCCAACCGGGGCCATGAATGCGTGGTGAAGTTCGCGACCTGCTTGGTGCCGATCACCACGGGCATGAAGGGCGCGATGTTCACGGGTGCTCGTGGGTCGAGGTCGTGGCCGAACAGGTAGAGTTTGTAGACGAACCGCACGAGTGAGAACGCCCCGACGTATGCGGTGAGGACGCTCAGGTCGATGAGCGTGCGGACCTTCCCGATGGCGGCCGCGCGCAGGGTCATGATGGTCAGGAAGCCGAGCGCGAAGGGGATCCAGTCCAGATCGGTGAACTCGCTCCGGTCGATGTGGCGCATCCCGATGTAGTGATTGAGCTCGTTGATTTCCTGGATGTCGTGGCCGTCGTGCCCGCCGTCGAGCTTGTAGGCGTAAACGTCCATCTCGAGCCCGTTCGGGTACTGCGGTGCTTCCATGCTGATGCGCCAGAGCGGCTGCGTGAAGCTGAGTACCAGGGGGATCACGAGCAGCGCGAGCAGGACCCGGCTACGAAACCGGATGGGTTCGTCCAGGAACTCCGCGAAGCGGTCCACCAGGGGCTGCACCTTCGATTCCAGAGTCCTCACCTTCTATCTCCTCCGGGGGCGGATGCGCCCCGTTCCAGGGAACTTCATACGAGATCGCCCGCGCGCAGTCGTCGTCGGGCCACGAGCCAGCCGGCGGTCCCGACCAGCCACGGCCAGAGCACACCGATCATGAGGAGCCGGCGGGCGCCCAGACTCTCCGACAGGAAGAAGCCCACCGGTCCGAGGGTGCCGAGCGTAGGCTCAGCACCGGACAGCAGAGCGAGGCGGGCCATCTCCACGGGGTTGAGGCCCGCGACGACGAAGACGGCGACCGCCGGCAGATTCCATTGGAGCATGAGCCCGACCAGTCCGAAGTCCAGGAGCGCCACGCCCATCACCCACGCGAGCAGCAGGTACATGAGTGCGCGGTCCGGCTCGTGCACTCGTGTCGAGATGGCGAGGCCGATTCCCGTGAAGCTCCAGAGCAGCGCCGCGCTCACCAGAAGGGCCCGCCCCAGGAACGCCCACGGCACGGCCTGGCCGGACGCCAGGGATCCGAACAGGGCAAGACCCGGCATGAGCAGGAGCAGGGGCACGAGCAGCGCACCGTAGCGTACCAGCGTGACCGCGCTGAAGTAGTCCTCGCGGGTGACGGGCAGGCTGAAGAGGAGTTCCAGCGTGCCGTCCCGCCGCGCGCGCGTCACCACGAGCCCCGTGCCCGTGAGCGCGAGCAGAGGCAGAAGGACCACCAGCGCATGCGCGAGGGAAAGGAGCACGCGCGTGGCGCCCGTGAAGCCCATGACGCCGGACTCGCGCACGCCCACGATCAGGAAGATTGCCGCGAGCGCGGCGTACAGCCCGATACACAGGGCCAACCACCGCGACCGGAGCACCTCACCCACCTCCAGCCGCGCCAGCGCGGAGATCCGGGTCATGGCGCCCGGGACCTTTTCGGATACCCGAGTCCGGGCACTCATGCGTGCTCCTCCCCGGCGCCACTCCGAGCCGGCTCGCGGACGTCCTGCCACCACGATCCGCTGTGCAGCCGCTCGGCCACTTCGGGCGTGGAGATCGGTGCGTCCAGGGCGCTCCGTCCGTCCTCGAGCGCCACCACGCGATCCACCAGCCGGCGAACCTCATCGAGGCGGTGCGAACTCAGCAGGAGCGTGGCGCCCCCGGCCCGCTCCTCGAAGAGCCGGAAGAACGCTTCGCGCGCGTTGTGGTCCAGGCTCGCCGTAGGCTCGTCCATGATGAGGAAGGACACGGGCGCGGCCAGTGCGAGCGAGATCAGCAGCTTCTGCTTCATCCCTCCCGACAGCGCGCGCACGGGTCGACGTCGGAGGGCGTTCAAGTCCAGCCCGATCTGCGCCGCGGTCTCGTGCATGGCCTCGGCGTCCAGCCCCCGCAGCGTCGCGACGACTCGCGTGAGTTCACCGACCGTGGCGCCGATCTG
>JBBSOM010000024.1:0-12002 GCA_038259715.1 Longimicrobiales bacterium | reverse complement strand
GGAAACCAGAACGCCGGCCCGGGTGAGGGCGTGTAGGATCTTCGACAGGTAGTTGGACGGAAGGTCCAGGCTGGCCGCGACGTCGCGGGCTCGCGTTGCGGGTCGTCCCGGACCGTGGTTTTCGGCAATCATGAGCGCTGCGTGAAGCGCGTAGCCGGCCGTACGGTTCAGCAACGCGTTACCTGCGGCATCGCGTCGATCCGACGAAAGCGAGGACAGATAGCACGGACCCGCTCCGGTCATGGGACTGAGTCGTCATAGCTGCACCTACGAACATCGCGAATGTCGCGCGGGTCAACCCCATCAGCCCGAACGCATCGGGGTGACCATCACTCAACCGGCGATGAGGTCCACCAGATTCCGGGTGCTTACGCCCGCCACGATGTCATTGACGTCGACCTCGTCGATGGCTGGCTTTCCACATGTATTTCATGAGCCCGGCTGGACCTCCTGGATGAACGTCGCAGCTGATCATGGCCGATGATCCTGCGGTAGTTCTTCTCGGTCTCGACGAAGGTGGCGGCCGCCCAGCGCAGGACCATTGCACCGTTCTTCCAGTTCGTCACCCCCTGAGCGTCTTCTGCCTCATGTCCGAGTGGGTGCTGTCGATGATTTTCGTCGTGCCCAGGCACTTCCTGAGCCGTGGCGGCAGCCCGAGCCGTTGATGGTGAACATCTCCGAGAGCCGTTCTCGCTCGCGCCCTCCCGGACGCGCAGGACGTGCTTCTTCCCGTCGGTGTCCACGCCTACCGCGGCAAGCACGTGATAGCCCCGAACTGGATCCCGTCCAGGTAGATGACCAAGTAGGTCCCACGCATCGAGGCGTCGTTCCATGAGCCCCGCCAGCACCCGCTCACTGGCCTCGATCGCCTCCCAGCTCACCGCCGACTTGCTCACCCCCACCGTGTCGGCCATCTCAGGAAGCACGTCGCCGTAGCGCCGCGTGCTCACGCCCGCCAGCAGGATCTCCAGAATCCGGTCCGCCAGGCGCCCCGCCGTTGCATCGCCCAGTAGGCCGGCACCTCGACCTCGCCGCCCGAGCCCTGGCCCCTCGTCCGCAGCCGAGGTCGCTCCACGTGCGCGTTCCACGACCGCCACCATCGGCAACAGGAATTGACCCTCCCGCTTCAGGAACGCTCCGATCGCCCGTTTGTCCGTCGCCTTCGCTACCTCGTACGTTGTCCTAATCGTCGGTGGTCTCCGTTGGGGTTTTTGCCTATCCGAGCCTATCGGCTCGGGCTCCCCGCAGCCACCACGATTTCATTTCCCCTCCCGGGGACCTCCGACTACGAGCGGGACCGTTTCATCGCGCGTGTCGCTTGCTCTCTCACTGCTCCTGACCTAGCCCTGACCTAGCAGCCCGTGGCAATAGTGAGGCGGCCATGACGAGAGGGTCTTGCGCGTTCAGGAGTAGGCGGAGGTCCCGAAAGCGTAGCCGTAGCTACGGTGAGGACCTCCAACGACCTCCTGGGCCGCATCCCCCTCTCGCCCTTCGGGTTGGGGCGGCACGGGTACCATCTTCGGCGTTGGCGTCGCTCACCGTAACGACGGCTATGCCTTCGCGACGCCGCCTTGAAGCTGGACCCGTGGCACCCCAATCCTGGCCGCCTCACTATTGCCACGGGCTGCTAAGGTGGTACCCTTCACTTCGGGACCGTTGGACTCCGTTTCCCTGGTTCGCAAGTGCGAATCGAGCGCACATCCCCCCTCCTGACCGGGATCCAAGCCCATGTCCGGCCTCCGCACCACGCGTCTCATCTTGGCTTGGGCGACCCTTGGCATTCTGGCCGTCGCGGTACTCTATGCCTTCTGGATCGGCGTCATGAACTGGTCGGAGATCATGGTATGACCAAGCGACAGACGCGTCTTTTCTTCATTGTCGGCACGCTCGTCTTCGCCGCCATCTTCCTCGCCATGACCTTCGACAGCCACCGGCAGTTCGCCACGCTGACCCACTCGGACCTCATCACCGCGGACGTCAGCGCCGGAAAGGATGTGTGGCACCGCAACAACTGCGTCAACTGCCACACCCTCCTTGGGGAGGGAGCATACTACGCGCCGGACCTCACCAAGATCACCCAGCAACGAGGGATCCCCTATCTGACGGCGTTTCTGAAGGACCCTTCGCAGTTCTATTCCGAGGAACAGTCCCGTCGCCTCATGCCCAACCTCGATCTCAGCGACCAGGAGATCCAGGAAGTGCTCGCCTTCCTGGACTGGGTGTCGAAGATCGACAACCAGGGATGGCCGCCCCGCCCCATCCTGGTGACGGGTGCGGCGTTTGCAGGGAATGAGGCCGCTCCGCGGAACTCGGAGGCCGCCTCCGACGACCCGGTGGCGCTCGGCCAGGCGCTGTTCACGCAGCCGCCGGCCGTCTGCTCAGCGTGTCATTCCACGGCACCCGGCGTGCAGTTGGCCGCCCCCTCTTTGGCCGGGGTGGCGCAACAAGCCGACTCCATCATCGCCAGCGGTGACTACCATGGGAATGCGCAGGACGCGCAGGGCTACCTGATGGAGTCCATCACCGAGCCCAGCGCTTACGTGGTGCCCGGCCCTACTTTTTCCGCCGGGGGCCGCTCTTTCATGCCGGACAACTTCAGCCAGACGCTGACCCAAGAGCAGATCGACCACTTGGTCGCCTACCTCCTCACCCTCCGGTAAGAGCAAACCACCACCATGAGATACCGCTCCCAGCGCGTCGCATACGCGTACTTCGCGGTGGCGCTCTTCCTCTACGGGCTCCAACTCGCCTTCGGACTGTTGAGCGCGGCCAAGTATCTCGGGCCGGACCCACTCATCCACCTCCTTCCGTTCGACGTCACCAAGGAGATCCACACCAACCTTCTCATCATCTGGATCCTCACCGGTTTCATGGGTGCGGCGTACTACGTCGTCCCGGAGGAATCGCGCGCCGAAATCCATAGCGTCAAGCTGGCCTATTGGCAGCTTGGCATATGGACACTGAACGGCATCGTGGCGGTGGTGGGCTACATGTTCGGATGGACGAAGGGCAACAAGCTGCTGGAACAGCCGGTACCCGTGAAGCTGACCATCGTCGTGGTGATGTTGATGTTTCTCTACAACATGTTCCGCACGATGAAGAAGGGCGATCGTTGGACCACGACGGAGAACGTGCTGGTGTCAGGACTCGCGCTGGCGGCGATCCTCTATCTCCCGGCACTCCTGGAGTTCCACAACTATACGGTGAGCATCTTCTACCGGTGGTGGACGATCCACCTCTGGGTCGAAGGGGTCTGGGAGATGGTGCAGGCCGGGTTGCTGGCCTACCTCCTGATCCGACTCTCTGGCGCCGACCGCGAGATGCTCGAGAAGTGGCTCTACGTGATCGTGGGCCTTGTGTTCATCGCGGGAATCATCGGCACCGCCCACCACTACTACTGGGTCGGCGTACCTCAGTACTGGCTCCCCATCGGGGGCTTCTTCAGCGCCCTGGAGCCGCTGGCGCTCTTCACCATGGCCATCTGGGCCTACTCCGCCATGCGACGGTCGGGATTTTCGCACCCCAACAAGCTGGCCATCCATTGGACCGTGGGGAGCGCCATCTACACGGCGTTCGGGGCGGGGCTTCTCGGCTTCGCACACACCTGGCCAGCGGTCAACAAGTGGACCCACGGTACGCTCATCACTCCCATGCACGCTCACTCCGCCTTTTTCGGCGCCTACGTCATGGTCGTCCTGGCCGTGATCACCTATGCCATGCCTCACCTCACCCGCAACGGAAGCGAGAGCAGGGAGAGCCCCCTAGGATACTGGGCGTTTTGGCTACAGGCGGCGGGGATGCTCGGAATGACCATGGCGTTCGCCACCGCCGGCATCGCGCAGACCTACCTCGAGCGCATCATGGGGTTGGGCTATCTCGAGACCCAACTCAAGATCCAGGTGCACTTCCTCATGCTCATCGGATCGGCCAGCATCTTCTCGTTGGGAGCCGGCTGCTTCATCTGGGACTTCTTCCGACAGGCGCCCATTGACCTGACCGGGGCCGGAAGTGACACCGAGCCGTCCCAACGGTCCCCGCAGGTCATTCCGGCATGACCTCCGTAGGAGCGCGCGGGGCGTTGGAGGGGGGGCCGACTCTCCGGCCGGGACCGCATGAGGGCGTCCGCTACCTGGACAAGGAGCCCTACTATCTGCCGGTCCGTGACGAGGTGGCGATCTTCCGTACGGCCCATGAGGCAGAGCTGGCCGTGATGCTGAAGGGCCCCACGGGGTGCGGGAAGACCCGATTCGTGGAGCACATGGCCTGGCAGTTGGGCCGACCCCTCGTGACGGTGGCTTGTCACGACGACCTGTCGGCCAGCGACCTGACCGGCCGATTCCTCGTGAAGGGCGGCGAGACCGTCTGGCAGGACGGACCGCTGACCCTCGCGGCCCGGCTGGGCGCCATCTGCTATCTGGACGAAGTCGTGGAGGCCCGACAGGACACGGTAGTGGTCATCCATCCGTTGACCGATGATCGGAGGGTCCTGCCTATCGAGAAGGTCGGCGAGCTGGTACCCGCCACTCCGGGGTTTCAGTTGGTGGTCTCGTACAATCCGGGCTACCAGCATGTGCTCAAGGACCTGAAGCCCAGCACCCGGCAACGATTCGTCGCCCTGGAGTTCGACTTTCCTCCGGCGGACCTCGAGATCCGGATCGTCACCCACGAGGGGGGCGTGGAGGAGAGCGTGGCGCGGAGTCTGGTGTTGCTGGGAACCCGCGTCCGCAACCTGAGGGACCGGGGGCTGACCGAGGTACCGAGCACCCGGCTGCTGGTGGCGACCGCGCGGTTGATCGCTCGGGGAATTGCGCCGGACGCCGCCTGTGCGGCGGCTCTGGTCGCACCGCTCAGCGACGACCCAGACCTCGTCGCCACGATGCGTGAGCTGGTAGCGGCCACGCTCGTCTGACGGGGAGGATGCATGTCGGAGCCGGAGGACGTCCTCCTCGACGGGGCGCATCTGGCCACCGGGTTCGTCACCGCGTTGTGGAGGCGTCGACGTCCCGGTCCTCCTGTCCTGGAGTTGGCTGAGGTCCGTGGACGGCTTGAGCTCCTGATCGCGGCACTCTTCCCCACGCCGCCCGCGCTCGTCGTCGCCGAGCCGCCGGCACGGCCCACCCCGATGGCCCGGTGGGTGCACCGAGTCCCGCGACACCTCATGGATTTGCGCGCGCTCCCTTCCACGGACGGTCTCCGGCTGCGGCTCCCCGCTTCCCTCGACGCTGCCTGTGTCGAGCCCGAGGCGGCAACGCTATACCGCCTTTTCGCCGTGGAGCAAGCGGCACGCGCCCACCGCCGCACACCGGAGAGTCTTCCCCCCGAGTCGGATGCGTTCGTTCGCGATCTCTACTGGTTGGCGGAGGCAGCCTGCGTGGACGCGTGGCTCGCTCGGGATCTCCCCGGCTGGACGAAGGATCTCGAGCAGGCCCGCTCCCGCGCACTGGACACACGTCCGCCTCCTCCCCGTCCGACTCCCCGTGAGGAGATGATGGAGCGCCTGCTGCGCGGGCTTCTGGAAGCCCCCCCTGACGACCCGCCGGAGGAACTGGCGTGGGCGGTCGACGGAGGGTGCACACCCGCAGACTCTCTAGCGTGGGCGCACCGCTTCGCCGTAGAGGTCACCAGTGTTTCCAGGGGGTATCGAGGGACGCTTGCCGTGGACCTCTGGGGAAGGCCGACGGCTTTGGCCACGGCGTCGAGCCCACGTGTCGCAGTACACGGGGGCGAGGAGTCCGAGCGGCCGCGTCCTGGGTCCAATCGGGTCGGAGCCATGCGCCGTCGACCCAAAGTCCGTGAGGAAGTGGAAGACGAGGACGACGATCACGCGGGGATGTGGGCTGTCCAACTCGACGACCCCCAGGAGCACGTGGAGGATCCCATGGGGCTCCAGCGGCCCACCGACCGGGACGACCAGGCAGACTCCGACGACCTGGCCGACTCCCTGTCCGAACTCCCGGAGGCGAGGCTCGTCTCCGTGCCGGGGACACCGACCGAGGTCCTGGTGAGTCCAGATCCGCCCGACCGGCAGGCGGAGTGGCAGGACCCTGAGGAGAGGAGGGTCGGCATCCTCTACCCCGAGTGGGACTGGCGCTCGGAATCCTACAATCCGGCCTACGCGGTAGTGCGGGTGGGTCCCGCACCTCAGGGAGACAGCGAGTGGAGCAAGGGAGTTCTCGCGCGACACGCCGCGGAGGTACATCGGGTGCGCCGCACGTTCGAGCGGCTCCGCCCCCGCCGGGTGCGTCTCGGACGCCAGCTCGACGGCCCCGACGTGGACCTTGGCGCGTACGTCTCGGCGTGGGCAACGGCCCGAGCCGGGGGGGCGTTCGACGATCGGTTGTACGAGAACGTCCGTCCGGCGCGCCGGGAGTTGGCCATCTCCCTCTTGGTGGACGTCAGTGGCTCCACGGACAGTTGGGTCGCGGGTGCGCGCCGGATCATCGACGTGGAGAAGGAGGCGCTGCTTCTCGTCTGCGAAGGGCTCGACGCCCTCGGGGACCGGTACAACGTTCTGGCCTTCTCGGGTGAGGGGCCAAGGGGCGTCTCCGTGTCCACGGTAAAGGGGTTCGAGGAGAGTGACCGAAGTGGCGTCCAGGGGCGTGTCGCGGCCCTTCAACCCGACCGCTATACCAGGCTGGGTGCGGCCATCCGACACGCCACCGCGCTCCTGGGTCAGGAGGCGGCGGCCCACCGCCTGCTCTTGCTGCTGTCCGACGGAAAGCCGAACGACGTGGACCAATACGAGGGTCGATACGGTATCGAGGACGCCCGACAGGCGGTGGCCGAAGCCCGCCTCCAGGCCATCCATCCGTTCTGCCTGACCGTGGACCGCGAGGCGCCGGCCTACCTGCCGCGCCTCTTCGGACCCACGGGCTTTGCCACCCTCCACGACCCCGCTCGGCTCCCTGCCGTGTTGGTGGATGTGGTGCAGCAGCTCATCCGGTCCTGACGCGGAAGCGGCGCGAGGCGGCACTCCCGCCGGCGCCGTGTACGCCTAGCGTTACTCGTAGGGCCGTCGGAGCGGAGCGGTCTCATCCGGAATCGTCGGCATCCGCAGAACGGCAACCGCCGCGCTCAGGCAGCCTCCAGCGAGCGCGCAGCCGGCGATGCTCACAGCAAGCGCCCAGGGGCCCGCGTGACCGGTTATCATCGGCAGCAGTACCACGGTGACACCGATGCTCACCGACACAAGCGACAAACCGGCGGTGATGGCCTCTTTAACGGTCATGCCTACTTCTCCATTGGATTGAGGGTTGGCTTGCGCTCGGGATCAACCCGTTTGAAGTAGTGGAAGGGGAACCACGTGCCGATATAGCGCCATCCCGCGCGTTCCAGGCGGTTCCGCGTGCCGGCGATATTCAGGGCCACTTCGCGGCGGTGCTTCCATGCTTGCTGTGACGGCTTCACGACCAGACAAAGACGGCCGAAGTCGACCAGGTGATACCCCGCCTCTCCTTCGGCCTCGAGGATGTGCATCTCGTTGAATGCCGTGGCGCCGTATATGCGGCGCGTTGGGGTGTCCGTATCCGAATCGTCGTCGCCTGCAGCGAACCGCTGTTGCGCCGCCTGCCGGGAGACGCCAAGTGTTTCCCCGACTGCGCTCCATGACGCGCCTGAGCGGCGTGCTTGATCGACGGCCGTTCGCTGCAACTGCATACAGATCGCGCGCCCGTGGTCGCTGGCGCTCACCAGAGCGAGCAACGATGCGACATTCTTCGGCTCGACTCCGTCGATCCCGGCACGAGTTACGACGGCCTCCTCTATAGCCTCGCGAAGCCGTGCGTGGTGTGGGTCCTGGGATCTACTTGTCGACATGGTGGCCCCCCCGGTATCACGTCAAGGGTGCATTGACACGTCAATGATGTATTGACGAACGCTGCGTGTCAAGAATACATTGACGCGAACACGGCGCACCGGCATCGTTCCTGAGATCAGAAGCGTATCTGCCGTGTCCGCCGCCGTGAGCCTGAGGGCCACACGTTGGAGTCGGCGGTGAGTCTCCTCGATGCGTTCGGCATGGTCCAGTCACCTCCTCTCGTCCTGCGATGATGCCATCCGTTCGTCCGCTCAGCTACCGCCCGGGTATAGGACCCTTGAGCCGCGCACCTGTGCGAACGACGTGAGACGATGCGGGGACGATCGCCCCAGGCCCATGATGTGCTCGACGTGCGCTCCGCGGGCGGTCAGGGCGTCGGCGATGAGCGAGCGATGGCACCGCCACGGAACCGCCTCCGCACACATCAGCGCCACCCGAGCGCCCGCCGCCAACTCCTGGAGCTCGGACAGCCCCACCTCGAATTCCTCGGTGAGCATGTAGTCGGCAAAGCCCCGGAAACTGGCGTTGCGCCACGCCGTATTGGGCGAGTCCTTGTGCGTCCGACGCAGGCCTCCGAGTCGCGACAGATGAACGTAGCGAGGGCCCTGCCCCGCAGTCGTCACCGCAAGCAGATGGTCGCCGTTGAACTGGGGATTGTGCCGAGATCTCGGGATCGTCCGTATGTCCACCAACACCGTCACGTCGAACGAGCGCAACATTGCGAAGAAATCTTCCGACGTGCGCGTCGAGTGTCCGATCGTAAAGACCTCCATACCCTTCCAGGTCATCGCGCACCCGCCGTCCGCAAAACGTTCTTCTCCCCGGCACCTCGTGCTTCCGATGGGCGCTACGGTGGGCGTCGGCACCGTCGCCGCATCAGCGCACTCCCATGAGTCTTATACGCCCTTGCCGTCGAGCGGTTCTCCGGGCGTCAGTTGCGGCCCCGACGGCCGGGCGCCGATCATCATGCCCACGGCGAATCCGAAAAGGAGCAGTGCACTTCCGGCCCTGCCGCCCTCACCTTGAAACCGAACAGCAGCGCAAGTCCCAGGCTGATTGCTGCCACCGTCACCAGCCACCCGACGGGGTCACCATCTCGTGCGGCATAAACGGGATGAGCGAACGGGTGTAGGTCAGGAAGTTGCCGAAACTGCCCCAGGCGACACCCCGGGAGCCCGGCGGGCCCCACGCACCGAATCGATCGGCCACCGCCGACAGGAATGCAGTCGCCAGCGCAACGCGGACGTAGAGGGCGGCGGCTCGGGCGAGCTTCGAGGATGGTCGATCCACTGGTTCAGCTCCAGTCGTGGGAATCTGCCCTATGAGCGATCAAGGCAGACACAGGTTCAACCCCGGTGTCCTTCCCGGCAACGCTTGCGGACGGCCGCCGGCTGTCGGCCCACGCGCTCCACGACCATGTGATCCGCGGCCTCCCGCAAGGTGTGATCGGCATGGACCATGCAAGGTGAACGATGCTGCCTGCAGATCAGGCGTATCCCGACCGCCTTGTATTCACCTCACGGCGGCGATGATCCCTTCCGGACGGGCGATCGCACTCCATTCCAAGGCGAGGATCGATGGCAGTCAGACTCGATGATGAGCGACGCGAACGACTGGTGACACGACTCCGGGCGCTCTACCGCGAGGAGTTCGACGAGGACCTGAGTCCCTTCCGCGCGGAACAGGTGCTCGATTTCTTCCTCGAAGCACTCGGGCCTCAGGTCTACAACCAGGCCGTCGACGATGCGCGCGGCTTCATGCTCCGGAAGCTGGACGACCTGGACGGGGAGGTCCACGAGCCGGAGTCGGCTTGATGACGACCGCTCTCCGGCTCATGGGACCTTCGCGCACGCGGACGGGTGCGCCCTAGTATTTCCACCAGGGTGTTGAAACCGCCTCGGGCATATGCCGCATGCCGTGCTGCGCCATTTCCTTGATGCGTTCGCCCGTCGTCACAGGTCCGCTCCAGCAGTGCGGCTTGCCGACCCCGTAGAGGAAGGTACCCTCGTAGTGGGGGCTCTCGGTGGTCTTCATCCAGTCCTCGAGTTGATGCGTCGCGACGTCGAGGTAGTAGGTGTCCATGGTCCCGACATAGATGTGGATCTTGTCCACCAACTTCGGACCGACCTCGCTCCAGTTCCGCTTCAGGTACTCCAGGATGTCGAAGTTATCGCGCCAGTACTCGGCGACCTGCGGGTCCATCTTGCCGGAGCGCTTGTCGTAGAGCGGCTTGAAGTAGCCATCCTCACCGATCGGGCCGTAGACCGCCTGCCAGATGTCCTGTTGTTCGCCCGATCGGCCGCGCGTACCGCTCGCGAGTTCGTAGTAGTTGCGCTGGCGCGAGGTCGTGCGGATCGAACCGTCCGTGTTGCGCGAGTTCGGGATATCCACCGTGAGCCACCCGGTCGTGCGCTCGTACGCGTTCGCGTCCTCGTAGATGTTGTAGCCCTCGACGTTGGTGAACGTGACCGGGTCCGGACAGTACGACCACGTCCCGCCGAAGAAGTCCGGGTGGAAGACCTGCAGGGCCAGCGACTCCCAACCCCCCGTCGATCCTCCATCGAGCCAGCGGGCCCATGGCTCCTTGATTGCCCGGAAGCGCTTCTCAACCTCCGGGATCAACTCGTTGATGATCGCGTCGCCGTACGGACCCACGTTGACCGAATTGACCGCGTACGAATCGTCGAAGTACGGAGTCGGATGCTGGAAACTGACGGCGATGACGCGCGGGAAGTCGTCGCTCACCCAGTCCCGCGCCAGAACGGTGTCCCGCTCGAACCCCAGGGGGTCCCTGAGGCCGAAGTGCCCCTGCCGATACAGCACGGGGTAGCTCATGCTCGACCCATCGTAGTCCTTCGGCAGCAGCACGGTCGCGCCGAGGTAGACGGGCCTCCCCCAGAACTTCGACAGGCTCGGCGACTGGAAGCGGAAGCGCTTCACCCATTTCGTATCCGCCGGAACCTCCACCGGTGGAATCACGTTCTTGGCCTCGAGGCGGATGGTGTACCCCTGCGCGGGGTCCAGGTGGACCTGCTGCACACCGCTGTAGAGGTTACCGGGCGACCTCCTCCAGCTCTGCCCTTCCCACTGGTCGTCGTGCATCCACAGCGTGTGCCCGTCCGCCCGCTTGAACTCCGAGTAGACGTTGACGAAGCCCTGGACGTAGTAGTCGCCGGCGGGGATGCCGCCGAGCGAGTCGATGGGGAAGCCGATGTCCGTGCCGTCGATGGTGGCTGGCTGGCCCGCCTTCAGTTGCTCCACATCGTGCCCGAAGAAAGGGATGCCCGTCCGCCCCACCTGCATCGTCGGCTCGGTGTCGTTCGTACGCGTGATCATCACATACACGCGGCCCGTGATCGGACCCGGGTTCGCGGCCGCCGGGTAGGTGATCTCGAAGCGGACCGGCTTGTGTTTCACCGTCTGCGCCCGCGCGGGGGCCGCGGCGAGGATGGCCATCAACGCCAACGCGGCCAACCGCTGTGCGGCCTTGGCCGCTGGGTGGTCCTGGAGCATCACATCTCCTGTCCGGGGCGAGGGCTACGCCGCCGGGCCTGGCGAACGTAGCTGAACCAAGTTGGGCCGCATCAAGTCACGAGGGCTCGGACCGTCATAGGGCGGCTCGGCGAGGCGAGCCAACAGTACGCTCCGGCCAGCGCGCTGTCCACACGCAGAGCGAACTCATCCAGATAGCTGGGCTGCCTGTCCATCTCCCAAATCAGGGCGGCTTCGATGTACTCCACGCTCGGTCGGCGGACCGTCACCCTCGAAGAACTCCTCTTGCCGGCGCTCCCCCACGAAGGTTACAACGTCGCATGAGGATTCCCTTCGCTCGCACCGCGCTCATCACCACTCTCGCGCTCTCGGCGTGCTCCGTCCCGGAACGGAACACCGCTCCCGTGGCCAATCCAGCCGCCGGAAGGAGCGCAGTCCACGCGGTCGCCGACCTTCCCGCGGATTCCGTCTTCGCGGAAGAGGTGCGCGAAGCGTTCCTGCATGCCTGGAACGGATATGTCGCGCACGCGTGGGGGCACGACGCGCTGAAGCCGCTCAGCGGTGGCTTCAGGGACTGGTATGCACACCCCCTGCTCATGACCCCCGTAGATGCGTACGACACCATGCGACTGATGGGTCTGGACGCACAGGCCGACAGCGCGCGCGATCTCATCTTCCGTCGGATGGACCTCGG
>JBBSOM010000023.1:0-12382 GCA_038259715.1 Longimicrobiales bacterium | reverse complement strand
TTCGTTCGGCGACTACTTCAAGCGAGACGCGGTCCGGTATGCGTGGGAGTTGATGACCGGGGAGTTGGGGCTCGACCCAGGCCGGCTCTACGCTACGGTCCACCATTCGGATGACGAGGCGGCCGCCCTGTGGGAAGACGAGGTCGGTCTCGACCCGGCTCGGATCTTCCGCCTGGGCGACAAGGACAATTTCTGGCAGATGGCCGACACAGGTCCGTGCGGACCCTGTTCGGAACTCCACTATGATCTGCGCGCCGAGGTTCCGGTGTCCCAGACCACCGAGGCGTTCATGGCCGCCGGGGATTCCGGTCGTATCACCGAACTCTGGAACCTCGTCTTCATGCAGTACGACCGGGATGAGAAAGGCGAGCTTCATCCGCTGCCGGCACCGTGCGTCGATACCGGGGCGGGGCTGGAACGCATCGCCGCCGTCCTTCAGGGTGTGGACTCGAACTATCACACGGATCTCTTCCTGCCACTCCTGGCGCGGGTGGCCGAGGTCGTTGGACGCCCGTACGACCCATCGCTGGACGAGAGCGTCAGCTACCGTGTGCTGGCCGACCATGCGCGCGCCGTCGCGTTCCTTCTGTCGGACGGGGTCTTCCCCTCCAACGAGGGCCGTGGCTATGTACTCCGACGCATTCTACGGCGCGCGGTCCGTCACGCCTGGCTGCTCGGCTTGCGGCGGCCCGCGCTGGTCGAGGTCGTGGACGGGGTCATCGCCCACATGGGCGACGTCTACCCGGAGCTCGAGCAGCGGCGGGATCACGTCTTGCGGACGACCCGGACGGAAGAGGAGCGCTTCCTCGCGACGATCGAAGGCGGCATGGGCCGCTTCGACGAGTTGGCGCCCCGGGACGTGAAGGGAGGCAGAATTCCCGGCGAGGAGGCATTTCGCCTCTACGACACGTTCGGCTTTCCCCTCGATCTTACGGAGCTGATGGCGGAGGAACGCGGGTACGAGGTGGACGTCGAGGGTTTCGACGAAGCGCTCGAGGTTCAGCGCGTCCGCTCGCGCGCCGACCGTGCAGCCGCGACGGTCGCGTTGGCCGGCCTGGAGGAGCTTGAAGGGTGGACGGAGACCTCGCCGGATGACCAGACCTTCGTCGGCTATCATGCGACCGAGGTCGACACGAACGTGCTGGCGTGGCGCCGCGACGGCGATGGATTGGGCCTGATCCTGCGCGACAATCCATTTTATCTGGAGAGCGGAGGACAGGTATCCGATGTCGGGGACGTGGTCGGCGAGGGTTGGACGCTCCAGGTTTCCGCTGTGCGCAAGGTCCATGGGCGGACGGCCATTTTCGGCGCCGTGGAAGGAGCGTTCCCTGGTTCGGCGGGGGCCGCTCAGGCAGCGTCTTCCGACGAGCGGCTCGAAGCGGAAGCCGCAGTCGCCGCGCGGGTCCGCCGCGACACTGAACGCAACCATACCGCGACCCACTTACTGCACGCCGCGCTCCGCGAGGTGCTCGGCGAGCACGTGGTCCAGCGCGGGTCGCTGGTGACGCCCGAGCGTTTGCGCTTCGACTTCGCGCACACCGCGCCGATGACGGAGGAGGAACGGGCGCGCGTCGAGAGGATCGTCAACGATGGAATCTGGGCGGACCATCCCGTCGAGGTCGGACACCAGAGCTACCCGGACGCCGTGAAAGCGGGCGCGATGGCCCTTTTCGGCGAGAAGTACGGGGATGAGGTCCGCGTGGTGCGCGTTCCCGGCGTGAGCATGGAACTCTGCGGGGGCACGCACGTGCGCCATACGGGAGAGATCGGTCTGTTTCGCATCGTGGGTGAAAGCGGTGTGGCCGCCGGTGTTCGCCGGATCGAAGCCCTGACGGGCCCCGGGGCTTTCGCGTACATGAAGGACCAGGAAGATCGCCTCGACGAGGTCGCGCGGACGTTGCGTACCCAGCCTCAGAACGTGACGCATCGCGCGGAGCAGATCCTTGCCGAGAACGCGGAGCTGGAGTCGCTGCTGGACGAATTGCGCAGGGACGCCGGAGCAGGCGAGACCGAGGTGCTGCGCGAGGCGCTGGAGGGTGACGGTGGAACGCTCTATCGGGCCATTCACCTCCGCGCCCGCGGTGCGGACGACGCCCGGAAATGGGGCGATGCGTTCCTCGCGAGCGGGCAGAGCGGGGTCGCGGTCGTGGGAGCGGACTTCTCCGGTGACAAGACCGCGCTTTTCACGTTTGTCTCCGATGACCTGATCTCCCGAGGTGTGCGGGCCGACGTGGTGGTGCGCGGCGTGGCCGAGGTGGTCGGGGGACGGGGTGGCGGACGCCCCCATATGGCGCAGGCCGGCGTCGAGTATCCCGAGCGGCTCGAGGAAGCTCTGCGACACGGTGTCGAGGTCGTCAGAGGCCTCCTGGCGGGGGTCAAGGCGTGAGCGGGATGATCAGAGGGTGGGTATCCGCGCGGACCCCGGCGCCGCCCGCCCCCCTCCGCGAATGGCTCGGAAGGGTCGAGGTCGACGGAAGCGCAGGCGGGATTGGGGATCAGTTGCTGCACGGGGGCCTGGTTGAGTTGGATGCAGCTCGCGCCGCGCCGGGGAGGGTGCGCGCGAGCGCATTTCATCTGCTTGCCGCGGACGCTTTGCTTACCTATGCGTGTGAGGTTGCGCTCGAATCCGCCGACCCCCACGCCTCGTTTCAAGAGATCCTCGGCAAGGCCGCGGCCTCGGGGCGCTGATGGACCGGGATCCGACGGCGCATGCGGACCTGCACAGCCACCTCGTCCCGGGGGTCGATGACGGCGCCCGGACCATCGAGGACACCTTGGACGCCGTTCGGCGTCTGACGCGGGACGGGGTGAGGAAGATCCTGACCACTCCGCACCTCGACGGTAGCCTTACGTTGGATGCGGATAGGCTCTGTGCCCGCCTGGACGAGGTATCGGTGGCCTTCGACCGTGCGGCGCAGGCGGTGGGTGAGGCGTTCCCCGATGTGGAGTTCCGCCGCGGCCACGAGGTCATGCTCGACGTGCCGGATGTGGACTTCTCCGATCCTCGGATCCGCCTCGGAGGTACCCGCTTCATCCTGATCGAGTGGCCTCGACTGCACATCCCACCGGGGACGGCCCAGGTCCTCCAGCGCATCGTGGGAGAGGGGTATGTTCCGATCGTTGCGCATCCCGGACGTTACGCCGGCATCGATCTGAACGTCGCCGCGAGTTGGCGTGCGGCCGGGGCGTACTTTCAGGTCAACTACGGATCGATCGAGGGGCGGTACGGTGCCGAGGCGCGAACCTTCGCGTTCCGGCTTCTGCGTCGGGGGTGGGTGGACTACTTTTCCTCCGACTTCCACGCCCGTCCGGAGCGGGCGATCTACAAGCGTGAGGTGTGGAGGCGGCTCACGGATCTGGGCGGAGGTGACGCGTTGGACTACCTGTGCATGACCAACCCGGGACGCGTTTTCAGGGGCGAGGCGCCGCTGCCTGTGCCACCGCTCGCGGCCGAGCGGGGATTCTGGCGCAGGCTCAAGGAACTTCTCGACACAGGGTCCGGATGAACGATCGAGACGCACGGCGGTTCTCCGCGGAAGTCCGAAGCCAGATGTCCGCACTCGCGGCGCTGGCCGCGGACTCCGGAGAGTCCCTCTCCGACGCGGTATCGGCCGTCGCGAGCCAGGTGATCGACGTGTTGGCGTCGGGCGGCAAGCTGATGTTCTGCGGCAACGGGGGGTCGGCCGCCGACGCGCAGCACGTCGCTGCCGAGTACGTCGTCCGCTTCGCGCGAGCGCGCCGTCCGCTGCCGGCTCTCGCGCTGACCACGGACACTTCCGTACTGACCGCCGCGGGGAACGACCTCGGATACGACGCGGTCTTCGAGCGCCAGGTCCAGGCGCTTGGAAGAGCGGGGGACCTGCTTTTCCTGCACTCCACGTCCGGGGAGTCCGAGAACCTGCTCCGGGCGGCCGGCGCGGCTCGGGAGATGGGCGTACGGACCGTGGCGCTGTTGGCCGGGGGGGGCGGGCGGCTATGTGGAAGCGTCGACCGGGCGCTGGTGGTGCCGACCGACGTGACCGCACGCGCGCAGGAGATTCACCTGGCCTTCCAGCACATCGTGTGTGACCTCGTGGAGCGTGCCATCACGGAGGAAACGTGAGCCGTGACGCGGACATCCTGAACGAGGGTAGGCGGCGGGAACGCACGCAGACCTTGTTCTACCGGTCGTTGTCGGCGGCGGCGGAGTCGGCGGGCGACGCCGCTACGGCTGAACGGCTGAACGAACTCCTCGCCGACGAGCAGCACCATGTCTCCCGGTTGACCGCGCGACTCCTGGAAGGCGGCGAGAAGCCCGACGAGGCTTTCGAGCGTCCTGCGGTCCCCTCCCTCGCCGCATGGGAGGCCCCTGCGCGCGCGAGGGAAACGGACGAGGTGGACTGGTACGAGGCCGCGCTCGAGCGGGTGGAGGACGCCGACACCCGCGCGGTCCTCCAGGAGATCCTGGATTCGGAACGGCACCACCGGCGGAGCCTGGGCGGCAAGTGGATGTCCGCCGCACACGACGACCATGAGGGAGAACCATGAGCGGCCTGATCGACCTGTCGGGGAAGAACGCGATCGTGACCGGTGGCTCGCGCGGCGTAGGGCGATCCGTCGCGCTGCTTCTGGCTCGTGCGGGCGCGAACGTGGGAATCGGCTACCGCACCCGGAAACACGACGCGGACGCGGTCGTCGAGGAATTGCGCGCGCTCGGCGTGGCCGCATGGGCGCACGCTGGGGACCTGGCGCGCGCCGACGATGCGGAGTCGCTGTTCCAACGCGGTGACGAGGAGTTCGCGGGTCTCGACATCTTCGTCGGAAACCACGGAATCTGGCCGATCGAGGACGTCGCGCTCGCCGACATGAGCGATGAGCGCTGGCATGAGACCCTCGCTGCCAACCTGCACGCCATCTTCTACACGTGCCGGGCCGCCGCACGCCGGCTCCGGGAGCACGGGCGTCTCGTCCTGGTCGGGAGCACCGCCGGGCAGCGAGGAGAGTCGTTCCACGGGGACTACGCGGCAACCAAAGGCGCGATGATCTCGCTCGTGAAGGGCTTCTGCATCGAGTTGGCGCCCCGCGATATCACGGTCAACTGCGTGGCGCCCGGCTGGATCGATACGGAGATGTCCCAGCCCGTATTCGGCGACGGCCGGAAGGCGCGTATCGAGGCGGGGATCCCTCTCGGGCGCATGGCGTCGGCGGACGACATCGCCGGCCCCATCCTCTTCCTGTGCTCCGAGTTGGGCCGCCACGTGACGGGCGAGGTCGTCAACGTGAACGGCGGCGCCGTGCTCGTGGGGTGAACCGGTCTCGACCGTCCGCGCCTCCGGCCGTGCGTTGGATCACCCGCACCCTGGAGGAGGCCGGCTTCGAAACGTGGACCGTGGGCGGCGCCGTGCGCGACGCCCTCCTCGGGCTTGGTCCGGGGGACTGGGACGTGACTACGAGGGCCCGGCCGAACGACGTGCGGCGCCTCTTCCGGCGGACGGTGCCGATCGGCGTCGAGCATGGCACCGTGGGCGTCTTGTCGGACGACGGCACGATGTTCGAGGTCACCACGTTCCGGCGCGATGTCCAGACCGACGGACGTCACGCCGTGGTCACGTTCGCGGATCGGGTGGAAGACGATCTGGCTCGGCGGGACTTCACGCTGAACGCGATCGCTTGGCATCCGCTCCGGAAAGAGCTGCTGGATCCCTTCGGCGGCGCGCGGGATCTCGAGGCGCATCTGCTACGAGCGGTAGGCGCGCCGCAGGAACGCTTCGCCGAGGATTGGCTGCGGGTGCTTCGGGGAATCCGCTTCGCCGGTCGCTTCGACTTGCGCATCGATCCGGACACCTGGATCGCGATGCGCGAAGCGGCGCGTGCACTCCCGAATCTTTCGGCGGAACGGATCCGGGAGGAGCTTCTCAAGATTCTCGACGACGACAAGCGTCCCTCCAGGGCGCTGGGGCTCTATCGTGAGTCCGGCGCTCTCGACGCGCTCTATCCGGAGTGGGCCGCGCTGGCCGAAGCGGATGAGCTCCGTTGGGTGCTGTCGCTGCGCACGGCCGACGCGCTTCCCCGGGGACGGCCCTTGCTGCGCCTGGCGGCGCTCCTGCGACCGCTGGCCCGGAACGACGTTGCGCAACTCCTCGTGCGCCTCAAACTGTCCAACACCCAGATCGACGAGACGGCACGGCGCGCCGGCGCCGCGCCGCTTCCTGCTCCCGATTCGGATGACGCCGCCCTCCGTCGCTGGATGGCGGGGGTCGGTGCGGAGCGGGTGAGCGCCGTGGCGCGCCTGGACCTGGCCGACGCGCGGGTCCGGGCCGAGGAGGGCGGAAGCGGGCCGGAGGACGTCGTCCGCGCCTGGCGCCGCATCCGAGCGGTGCTGGCCACGCATCCCCCGCTCACGGTGTCAGACCTGGCCATCGATGGCCGCGACCTGATCGGCCTCGGACTCCGACCGGGGCGTGTGTTCGGGCGGATCCTCGACGCGCTCCTCGACTGGGTGCTCGACGACCCGGAACGGAACCGCGAAGAGGCCCTACGGGCGCGTGCCCTCGTGACGGCGGAGCGCCTGGAGGCGTCCGGTGGCTGACCTCGACCTTTTCGGCGGGACGGATCCGGGCAGCGCGGGCCTGGACAGCGCTGGGGAGGACGACCCGCGCGCCATCGATCCGGCTGCGCCGCTCGCGGCGCGCATGCGGCCACGCGCGCTCGACGAGTTCCGCGGCCAGGAGCACCTGCTCGGTCCGGGCAAGGCGATCCGCTCCATGCTCGACAACCACCAGCCCGCGAGCATGATCCTGTGGGGTCCGCCGGGGAGCGGAAAAACCACGCTGGCCCGGATCATCGCTCGGGAGACCGACGTCGCGTTCGTGGCGTTCAGCGCCGTGACAGACGGGATCGCCCGGGTGCGGGAGATCGTGAAGGAGGCGCGAACACGCCTCCGGGCCACGGGCCGCAAGACCATCCTGTTCTGCGATGAGATCCACCGCTTCAACAAGGCGCAACAGGACGCGTTCCTGCCCCACGTCGAGGCGGGCACGATCGTCCTGATCGGCGCTACCACCGAGAATCCGTCCTTCGAAATCGTGCGCCCACTGTTGTCGCGCGCGCCCGTTTACGTGCTGGAAGCGCTCGCTGTGACCGACATCCGGGCGATCCTCTTGGAAGCGCTGGCGTCGGAGGAGCGTGGTATGGGCGCCAGCGGCGTGACCGCCGAGCCGGGCGCGCTGTCCTTCATCGCCGAGGCAGCCGACGGAGATGCCCGCCGCGCACTTGGTGTGCTGGAGGCCGCGGTCCGGTTGGTCGGGGAGGGCGGTCGCATCGGCGAGACCGAGGCCCGTGAAGCGCTCCAGCATCGGTTCGCGACGTATGACAAGGGCGGGGAAGAGCACTACAATCTGATATCCGCGCTCCACAAGGCGGTCCGCGGCAGCGACCCCGACGGCGCCCTGTACTGGCTGGCGCGCATGATCGACGGGGGAGAAGATCCCCTCTACCTGGCGCGGCGTCTGGTCCGTATGGCGGCCGAGGACATCGGTTTGGCCGACCCCGGGGCGCTTCCGATCACCATCGCCGCCCGGGATGCATTCCACTTCCTGGGCGCCCCGGAGGGTGAGTTGGCGCTCGCGGAGGCGGCGTTGTACCTGGCCACCGCACCCAAGTCGACGCGCGCCTACGAGGCGTGGAGCGCCGCTCTGGCACGGGCGAAGGAAACGCCGGGGGAAGCCGTGCCTCTCCACATCCGCAACGCCCCCACGTCGCTCATGAAGGATCTGGGGTACGGAAAGGGGTACCGTTACGACCCGGCGGAGCCCGACGGCATCTCGTCGCAGCGCTATCTACCGGATCGGTTGGCGGGCGAACGGTTCTACCATCCCGGTCACTTCGGCCATGAGAAGACGGTGGCCGCGCGTCTGGAGTGGTGGGAAAACAAGCGGCGGGAAGCCGCGGATCGTGACCGCGGATCCACATCCGACGAGGAGGCGGAAGGGGATGAGACGGAGTAGCGGCGCGGTGGTGATCGTGGTCGGGGCCCTGGCTCTGGCCGGCTGCATTTTCTCGTTCCAGCAGCCGACGCTCCACGTGGCGGAAGTGAGGCTGAAGCAGCTCGGGCTTTCCGGCGGTACGGTCGCGGTGCGGCTGGATATCGTGAACCCGAACGGATACGACCTTCAGAGCGCCGATTTCCAGTATCAGCTTTCCTTTTCGGACGGCGGGGACACCGGCACGGATTGGGTCACCCTCGCCGAAGGACAACACGGCGGACAGATCGTGGTTCCGGCCCACGACAGCGCTTCCGTCCAACTCGATGTTCCGTTCGACGTCGCGGCGGTTACCGGCGCCCTCGGACGTCTTCTGCGCCGTGGGGAACTCGACTATCGTTTCACGGGTGAACTCCAGGTGACGGAGCCCCGCCGCGCACGCGTGCCCTTCAATCTGCGAGGCGTCTTCCGGCCGTAACGCCCGCGCGGCGGAGGGCCAGGTCTTCTCCACGGAGGTGCAGGATTCCAACACAGCTCATCGACACGCGGGCGCCGGTCGACAAGGTGATCCTCGTGGGCGCGCCCGGGCGTGATCTGGATCCGCGTGTGGCCGACGAGCATCTGGAGGAGTTGGCCCGCCTCACCGACACGGCCGGCGGCAGCGTTGTCGGTCGGATGAGCCAGCGGCTCGATCACCCACACCCACGATTCTATCTGGGCGAAGGGAAGGCCAGGGAGTTGAAGGAGCTGGTCGAGGCGCGGGGCGCCGATCTCGTTGTCTTCGACGAAGAGCTGAGTCCGGCACAGGGCAAGAATCTGGAAGAGTTGATGGACGTGCGCGTGGTGGACCGCTCGGAGTTGATCCTGGACATCTTCGCTACCCGGGCACGCTCACGGGAGGCGCGTATGCAGGTCGAGCTCGCGCAGCTCGAGTACCTGCTGCCACGCCTACGGCGCATGTGGAGCCATCTGTCACGCATCCGGGGCGGGATCGGCCTGCGTGGGCCGGGTGAGACGCAGCTCGAGACCGACCGACGCCTCATCGGCGCGCGGATCTCGGACCTCAAGCAAAAGCTCCGCGATGTCGCGAAGGCACGGGCGCAGCAGCGGAAGTCCCGGGAAGGTCGGTTCCGCGCGGCGCTCGTAGGGTACACCAATGCCGGCAAATCCTCGTTGCTGAAGGCGCTCTCCGGTTCGGATCTGTTCGTCGAGGATCGGCTCTTCGCGACGCTGGATTCCGCGACGCGTTCCGTGGATCTGGGCTCCGGCTACGCGACGCTCGTGACGGACACGGTGGGGTTCATCCGAAAGCTCCCCCACCATCTGGTTGCGTCGTTCCGCTCGACGCTCGAGGAGGCCCGCGAAGCGGACATCCTCCTCTACGTGATCGACGCCTCGCAAGAGGACTGGGAGGAGCGTCGTAGCGTCGTGCAGGAGGTCCTCGACGAACTCGGCCTGGCAGGGGCCGAGCGCCTGATGGTGTTCAACAAGGTCGATCGGCTGTCCCACGCGGAGGAGGAGGCGCTGCGGGGCCGGGTGCGCGCGCTGGAGTCTGCGCCGGCGGTTTTCGTGTCGGCGCTGAAGTCCGAGTCCCGCGAGGACCTGAAGGCCACCTTGAAGGCGCGCATGCGCGCGCGGCTCGCTCACGTGATCGTGAGGCTCCCCGCTTCGGATGGAGAGACCCTGGCGCGGCTCTACAGGGAGGGCGAGGTGCTGGAGCGGATCGAAGAGGCAGGGACTATTTCGGTGACGGTGCGCGTGCCGCACGCGGTTGTGGGCGCTTTGAACGCGCAGCCCGGGGCCGAGGTGCAGGAAGTCGCATGAAGGGGTGTGCGGCACGTCGAACCCGGGGCGTTCGATGAGTGTGCTCGATCACGCGATCATCGTCGGTCCGGGACGGATGGGCCTCGCGCTCGGCTACGCGCTCGTCCAGGCCGACGCTGTCTCGTCGTTGACGCTGTGCGGGCGGCGACCGGCGCCTCCTGCGCACCCGCTTTTCGTGCGGGGGCTCGCCTCGTACACCTTCGGCCTGCATCCGCCGGGGCCCACGACATCGGCGCTGTTCCTGGCCGTTCCCGATCCGGTGGTGCCCGAAATGGCGCACGCGATGGCGGCGCAGGGCGCCCCGCCCGAAGGGTGCGCGGCGTTCCACCTGTCCGGCGCGCTGTCTACCGAGGTGCTCGCGCCTCTGCATGCCCGGGGCTACGGGGTGGGGTCATTCCACGTGCTGCAGGCGATCGCCAACCCGGTCACGGGCGCCGGGCGCATCCCGGGCGCATACATCGCGGTGACCGGTGAACCGCAGGCCGTGGCCGTCGCGCGCCGCCTGGCGTCGGCTCTGGGCTCTCCTGTGCTGACCGTGCCTGAGGCGCGCCGGCCTCTGTATCACGCGGCGGCCGTGATGGCATCGAGTTTCCTCGCTCCGCTCCTCGACGCCGCGTCGCGCATGATCGAGCGCGCCGGCGTCCGGTACGAAGACGCACTGCCGGCGCTCCTGCCGCTGGTCCGAGGCGCGCTCGCCAACATCGAGGACGTAGGTCTCGAGGCTGCCGTGACCGGACCGATCCCGCGCGGTGACGTCGACACCGTGGGCCTGCACCTGAGGGCGCTCGACCCCGAGGACCGGAAACTATACGCCCTGCTGGGGTTGGCGTTGACGCGGCTGTCCGCCGGTCGCTTGAGCGAGGGCCAGCAGGGAGAATTGATGGCGATCTTCCAGAACGAGACGGGTGCATGATCATGCGGCTGTATGTGAACATCGACCATGTAGCCACCGTGCGTCAGGCACGTCGGACCGACGAGCCCGACCCGGTGCGGGCGGCGGTGCTCGCTGAACTCGGCGGAGCCGACGGCCTCACGATCCACCTGCGCGAGGATCGGCGGCACATCCAGGACCGCGACGTCGACCTCCTGATGCGTACCGCCCGGACCGCCGTCAACCTCGAGTTGGCCGCGGCCGGGGATATCGTGGACCTCGCCTGCGCGTGGAAGCCCGCGCAAGCCACATTGGTGCCCGAAAAGCGTGAGGAGATCACGACCGAAGGCGGGCTCGACCTTTCGACGGAGGCCCATCGGGCTACCCACAGTGGAGCGCTCGGCCGCCTGCACGGGGCCGGTATCCGGACGTCGCTCTTCATCGACCCGGACCAAGAGGCTATTCGAACCGCCATGGATCTCGGCACGGACGCGGTCGAGTTGCATACGGGAGAGTATGCGAACACACGCGGTTCAGAGCGGCGTGAGCAGCTCGACCGGCTCAGTCGGGCCGCATCCTTCGCACACAAGTCGGGTTTGGCCGTCCATGCCGGGCACGGGCTGACGTACGAAAACGTGACGCCGGTCGCGGCGATCCCGGAGATCGAAGAACTGAATATCGGTCACAGCATCATCGCGCGGGCGGTATTCAGCGGGTTGGAGGCTGCGGTGCGCGAGATGGGCGCCCTTCTGCGAAGGGCTCGAGCCTTTCGGTGAGAAAGCATTGGGGGAAGACCCTCACCGGGCTTGCCATCACGATCCTGGCGCTCTGGTGGGCGCTGAGGGATGTGGACGTCGGCGAGATCTGGCTGCACGTCCGCGAAGGGAACTTCGCATTGCTCGCGCTCGCGGTGAGCATCGCTACGTTCGGCTTCTTCATCCGCGCGCTCCGTTGGAAGGTCCTGCTTACGCCGGTGAAGCCGGACACCAGGCTGAACTCCCGCTTCGGGGCCGTGAGCATCGGCTTCATGGCCAACAACGTGTTTCCGGCACGCGTCGGCGAGTTCGCGCGCGCCTACGCGTTCAGCCGCATGGAGCCCGTGTCGGCCAGCGCGGCGTTCGGCTCGCTCGTGGTCGAGCGCTTCCTGGATGGCGTCGTCCTGCTCCTGATGCTCGTGGTGCCTGTGCTCACGCCGGGCTTCCCATCCAACGGCGCGCTCACGTCGGGAATGGGCCGACTGGTGCTCCAGGGGGGAGGCATCCTCGTGGGCGCGGTGATGGTGGCGCTGGTGCTCATGGCGGGCTGGCCGCGCACCGTCGTCGGCGTGGCGGAACGGATTGCGGGTGTGCTCCCTCACGCGGTGGGTCGGCCGATCGTCGACGCGATCGGGTCGTTGCTCGACTCCGTGGCCTTGCTGCGGTCGCCGAAGCTGCTCTCGCTCGGATTCCTCTGGACCCTCTTCTTCTGGCTCTTCCACGGCCTGTCGTTCTGGGTGGGGATGAGGGCGTTCGGCATCGACACCGGGCTCGTGTCCGCGTGGTTCACCGAGGCTGTGGTCGGCTTCGGCGTGGCGTTGCCGGCGGCACCAGGATGTCTCGGCACCTTCCAGGTGTCGGCGAACTTCGCGCTCAGCACGGTCTACGGCGTCGATCCAACGCGTGCGCTGGCCTTCGCGTTCGGCTTCTGGGCCGGCGGTTGGCTCCCGATCACACTGATCGGGTTCTGG
>JBBSOM010000022.1:0-12403 GCA_038259715.1 Longimicrobiales bacterium | reverse complement strand
GTCCAGTCGAGCGTCCGCCCGGCGCGCTCGCTGAGGCGGGCCGCGATCACCTTGCGCAGAGCCGGAATGCCAGGAGGCGGCGTGTAGCGCGTCTGGCCGCCCCGGATACCCTTCACCGCCGCGTCGGCGATGAAGACCGGGGTGTCGAAGTCCGGCTCACCGGCGCTGAGGTTGATGATGTCGCGCCCTTCTTCGGCCAGCCGCTTGGCCAGCGTGCTCACCGCGATGGTGGCGGAGGGCTGCAACTGCTCGATGTTCGCGCTGTACCGCATGGACGGATCTCTCGGGTCGTGGGCCGGGAAGGATAGGGAATATCGGATCGAGACCGGGGTGGATCAAGGAAAGCACGGGTTTGCGGCCTCCCGAACACGTGGCGAGCTTCTCCCGATGCGGCACATGCGCGGTCTCCGGCTCTATTTCGACTACGTCGATCCGATCAGCTATCTCCTGGATACGGAGGTCACCGCGGCCGCCGAAGGTCCGGATGCTTTCGAGGTCACGCTCCTGCCGCTGGAAGTGCGTCCACCGCCCGTACCTTTGCTCGATCCCGACGGGCCGTGGTGGCGCGAGCGCTGGGCCGCAGCGTGTGCGATCACGACCGAAATCGGTGGGCCCGCCCTCGTGGAGCCGACGCTCCTGCCGTGGAGCCGAAAGGCCCACGAGCTGGTCGCCCAGGCCAGACGCTCGGAACGCGGCAGGCAGGCGCACAGGGCGGTGTTCCGGGCGATGTTCGAGGAGGGTCGGGACATTGGCCGCGTGGACGTCCTGGTGGAGATCGGCGTCGAGCTCGGCCTGGATCGGACCGAGACCAAGGCGGTGCTCGACGTGGACCGCCACGCCTCGGACATCGCCGCGTCCCGCGCCGCCGCGATTGCCGTGATCGGCCCGGAGCCTCCGGTACTCGCGCTCGGCGACCGGATCCTGCGGGGCTTCCACAACCGAGACGCCGTGCGCACCTTTGTCCATCCGTAGAAGCCGTCCCCCACGAGGCGATCCCATGGCCGGATACCACCGCAAGACCGCCCTCGCTCCGGGCGAGATCCTGGAGCGTGCGGACAACCTGCTTCCAGAGCTGGTCGGCGTGACCCGCAGCAAGGGAACGTCGCACGGCGCGACGTTCACCGGCGCGGAAGGAACGGTTACACTCTCGATCCACCGGCACGGCCCCTATGCGGAAGTGGTGGCGTCCACGGACCGCTTGCGGACGTCCCGCCTGGACTATGAGGTCCAGAGATTCCTGAACCGCCTGCCCTACGAGCCTGGAGACGTGGGCGGACCCGGTTCGGGAGAGCCCGACCCACTGACGCTCTGAGGCGCACCGCACACATGGATTCTTTCGAAGAACTCGGGCTCTCTCCCGAGCTCGTGGAGGCCCTCGCGTCCGAGGGTGTCGAGCGGCCGAACGCGCTCCAGGAGTCCGCCACCGCGGTGCTCCGCCGGGGCAACAGCGCGCTGCTCGCGGCCGGTCCGGGCGCGGGGACCCTCGTCACCTGGGGAAGCGCGGTGCTCGACCGTCTCGATGCGGAGGCGACCAGCCCTCGCGCCCTCGTCCTGACCGCGACGGTGGAGACCGCCCAGCGCCTCGCCGAGTCCCTACAGCGCATGGCGGCGGCCACGGGACACACCGTGGCCGCCCTGGGGTCTCCCTGGGTGCTTCCCGGGCGCGCGCAGCTCCTGTTCGGCACGCCCTGGGACGTACTCGATTCCGTCCGAAGCGCGACCATCGACCTGGGCGGCATCGAAGTGCTCGTGGTCGATCAGGCCGACCGGATCGAGCGGCTGGGGGGTCTGAGCCGCGTCGAGGAGACGCTCGACTTCATTCCCAAGGACGGTCAGCGGATCGTCACGGCCATGCCGGTCACGCCCGCCGTCGAGGACTTCGTCGAGCGTCACCTGCGCCGTGCGATGACTCTGCCTTCGGGGCCCGCCGACCCGACCGGCTCCGCGTCGCCTCCGAACCGAGGCACGGTCCGATATCGCGTCGTGCCCGAGCCGAAGGACGAGGGGGTGCTCGCTACCGTGGCCGAGATCCTCGCGGGGGACGCGCCGCACGTCCTCGTGTTCTGCCGGAGCGAGGATCGCGCCGCCGACGTGGGCGATTATCTCACGCTCCACGGATACGTGGCCGGCGCCCCCGGCGAAGCGTCCCTACCTGTCTGGCTGGGCGTGCACGAGCTGGATGCCCGACAAGCCGCACAGCAAACGGAAGGCGTCGTCGTCGTGAGCTGTGACGTGCCGGCCGATCCGGACTCGCTCGACCGCCGGCACGGACTCACGGGAAGCGGCTACGTCCTGGTCCTGCCTCGCGAAGTGGCGCACCTGCGGGATGTCGCTCGGCGCACCGGCTACCAACTGGAGTCGGCTCCGCTCCCAAGACGGGCCGGCGACGAGAATGCCCGCTTCCGTGACATGATCGCTCAGGCGATCGAAAACGAGGATGCAGCTGCGTACATGCTCCTGCTCGAGCCCCTCTTCGAACGCTACGATCCGGCGGAGGTCGCCGCCGCCGCGGCGGCGTTGCTCCGCAAGAAGGTGTCCACCGCGCCGCCCGCGCCGGAGGTAGCGGCGCAGCGCAGCCAGAGCCGCACCGCACCTGCGGCGTTCGTACGGCTCTTTCTCAGCGTCGGCGAGCGTGACGGATTGGCGGCCAAGGACCTGCTGGGCGCCATCACCGGGGAAGCAAACGTTCCGGGCGGTAAGATCGGGAAGATCGACATCCACGAATCGCACTCCGTGGTCGAGGTGCAGGAGGAGATCGCGCAGAAGGTCATTTCAGCGCTGAACGGCACGACGATCCGGGGGCGCGCGGTGCGCGCCGACTTCGACCGGGGTCGTCCGAAACCATCGACTTCGCGGGGGGGCCCGTCCCGAGGGCGCCCAAACCGGCGGAGCTGATCCGCCCACCCGCCGGCATCAGAGACACGAGGGGCCGCATCGCGTCACGCGATGCGGCCCCCGTTTGTACCGTGGGGCGAAGCCCCGCGGGCAGAACGTCCTACTTGATGCCGTCCTTCAGGCCCTTCCCGGCGCGGAACGCCGGCGTCTTCGTCGCCGCGATCTTGATGGTCTCGCCGGTGCGGGGATTGCGGCCGGTGCGGGCCTTGCGCTGCTTGGCCTCGAAGGTGCCGAAGCCCGTGATCTGCACGCGTCCGCCCTTCTTCAGCGTCTTGGCGATGATGCCGCTGTCCGGGCTGAAGAGCGCATCCACCGCACGACCGGCGTCGGCCTTGGTCATGCCAGTGCTGTCGGCAAGGGCGTCCACGAGATCAGACTTGTTCATCAGGCAACTCCTTAAGGAAGGTGACGAAAGGTCGCGGCCGTGGCCGCCCACAGGCGCGGGGCCCGAAGCAGCCCTTTCCGTGGCAGACCTCGGAAGCCGGAGATTTCGAAGCGAACGGATGTGGCCGGACCCGCGTGAAAGCAATGCCCCTACGGTAAGCGCCGTTCATCGGAGCGTCAAGGGAATGAGTAGCCGAAAATCCGCGTCCTGCCTAGGTTCTGAGCATATTCCGTACCACCGGACGACGGAACGGGTCTCCGGAATCGATTCTCGCGCGGATAAACTGTCGTGATTTCATGAGGACGGTCATCGAGCGACTGCTGTGGACGCTCGCGCTCCTCGGTATCCTGTGTGTGGTAGGGACCGCAGGTTATGTGCTGATCGAGGACCGCTCGGTCGGCGACGCCCTCTACATGACGGCGATCACGCTCACCGCTGTCGGCTACGAGGAGGTGTGGCCGCTGAGTCACGCCGGCAGGATCTTTACGATGTTCCTGCTCATCGGCGGACTGACCTGGATGGGGCTGTGGTTCGCCAGCCTGACTTCCCTCTTCCTCGAGCTCGACCTCGGTGGCACGCTCAGGAGGCGCCGCACCATGAAAGAGATCGCGCGCATGAAGGACCACGTCATTGTTTGCGGATGTGGACGAACGGGCCGCCAGGTGGCGCAGGAACTCGCGAGCTCCGGCTGTCCCACCGTGCTCATCGAGCGTGACCCCAAGCGCATCGAGCAACTCCGCGAGTTTCTGCCGGACGCACACGTACTCCAGGCGGACGCCACGCATGATCAGGTCCTCCTCGACGCCGGCCTGACTCGCGCCAAGGGGCTGGTGACGTGCCTGAGCACGGATACCGACAACGTGTTCGTGTGCTTGTCGGCCCGGGATCTGGCGGCCACGGTCAAGATCGTGGCGAGGGCCTACGAGGAGGAGACGGTGGACAAGCTCTTCCGGGCGGGCGCCGACCACGTGGTCAGCCCCAATGTGAGCAGCGCCATCCGGATGGCGTCGGTGCTGCTACGCCCGTCCGCGGTGTCCTTCCTGGACATGGCGACGCGCTCCTCGGACCTCGCACTACGGATCGAGCAGGCGGTGATCGGAGAGAAGTCGCCCGTGGCCGGACAAACCCTGATGGAGGCGCGAATCCCTCAGCGCACGGGTCTGATCGTCATCGCGCTACGCAAGCGCCAACGTGAGAAACAAGATTTCGTCTTCAACCCCATTGGCGCCACCCGGCTGGACGCGGGAGACGAAGTCATCGTACTGGGCAAGGAGGAGCAGATCACCGCGCTGCGGGAACTGGTGGGCTGAGCGCAAGGATCGCCGAACGCATGGGCCGACCCCGGTCCTACGCCGTCGTGGCATCCCGACGCTTCTTCAGCATGGAGTACACGAAGAAGATCACCGCGGCGATCAGCGCGAACTTGACCACCATGGCGACCAGCCCGAACAGCAGGCCCAGAATCGGCAGGAACAGCGACGCGAGAAGCTTGAACATCAGTATCCCCAACACACCGGTCGTGGTCAGGGCGGCAAACGTCCTCATGGCAGTCCCTCCGGAAAGTCCATCGTCATCCATCGACGGGCCCTACGGCGTGTCCCCTACCCGGGTTTCACCGCATCCCTTGCACCGGTAGGTGATACGGCCGTCGTGCCCCGCTCACATCCGGAAGCGATAACTGAGCTTCACGAACAGACCCTCCGCGAGGGGGCGTACGTTCTGGAAGCGAAACGCTTCGAGATCTTCCATCTGGCGCGTGTACCCGATGTAGAAGACGGTGCCCGGGGAGGGCTCGTAACTCATCAGACCTTCTACGTGGAAGTCGTACGAGTCGGATCCGGTCCGCGCTTCGCACACCGCGTCGCTGTCACAGTACGTCAATACGGCCCCGGTCGCGGGGTCGCGCAAGGCTCCGCGCTGCGACGACTGGTATTCGAAGATCCCCCGGACGAAGAACGCTCGCGAGAACTGATATTGCGCTCTGACACGCGGAATCGTCGCAGATGAGTATTCGGACCCGTCGCTCTGCCGCGTAATCGTGGTGCGCCGCAGGCCGATCTCACCCTTGAGGGACCGGGTTGGATAGAGATTCAGACTCACGTTGGAAGACCACGAAATCGCCGGCTCGATCGCGGCATTCGATGAGCCGAAGATGGGAACCTGCTCCCATCCGATGCGGGCATTGCCCCGGATCCGCTCGAACGTATTCATCCACAGGCTTGCGTCCCACCCGTACATGGACCGGAAGAGCGACTGATCCGGATAAAAGGTCCGGTACATCCCATCGTCGTCTGTCTGGCCGGACGTCGTGACGAAGCCGTCGTAGCCCTCGCGGGCGAAAGAGTACGACTTGACCTTCGCGTTGGTGAAAATGCTCACGTTGCCACGGAACGAGAGGTTGCCGCCGAACTGGAACTGGGTCTCGTCGGGGCCCGCCCCGTTCCAGAACGCGTCGTGGTTCCAGTAGCCCTTGAACTCGATGTTCGGACCGACGTTCTCAAGGAGCGCACCCGGCTGGCCGTACCAGTTGTACCGCACATTGGACTGGAGCTGGGTATCGCCAACACGGCGGATGAAGCCGCTCCCCGCGTCGAACCCATCGTTCGAATCCTCGATCTCGGCGCTGAAGCCGAACGTCCGCCCGGCACGCTCGATCCGCGTCGACCAGAGCCCCCCCATCCTTGTGGCGGAGTCCGGCTCGGCCGTGAAGCTCGACGACCCGAGCATCGTGATGGTATAGCGGCGGGCCAGGACCAGCCGGGCGTCTACCCCCGCGACGCGGTTGTACTCATCCGCATGCGCGGTACGGTCCGTATAGACCATGCCGAGCGTCGAAGACGCGCCTAGATCCCGGCGCACGCGGATGATGTTCGCAACCGCATCATCCACGCCGTCCTCGACGGACTGATCGAGGGCGCCCAGGTATCCGACGTTCCAGGACCCGACCTTCCCGGTCATCTTCGCGCCCCCGATCGGGTTCGCGATGGATCGGGTGTAGACGAGATTCTTCGGCAGGTTGAAGATCTCGGTGCCTTCCAGGAAGAACGGCCTCTTCTCCGGGAAAAAGAGCCCGAAGCGCTCATTGACGGAGATCTGGCCGGCGTCTGCCTCGACCTGGCTGAAATCCGGGTTGTAGGTGGCGTCCAGTGTCAGGTTCGACGTGAGCCCGTACGTCAGGTTGAGTCCGAAGTCGCCCTCCGCGCTCTGCCGACGGAAGGCATCCGTATCCTCGTCCACGGTACCGATCCGCTTGCCCGTGAGGACCGGGTTGATCTCCATGAACAGCCCCGGATCCAGGTCCTTGAGTCCGGTGAGCTTCCCGGCCTGCGTGAGCTGGTTGGCCACATTGTTGGAGATCGGCGCCCACGACTCCTGGTAGCCGTTCCGCGAGATCTTCCTCATGACCTGAAGACCCCAGGACTGCTCCGGAAGAGCGGGGAAACGGAGACTCTTGAGCGGGATGCGCACCTCGATCTCGTAGCCCCAGTCCGTGATCTCGCCGGACGACGCCCACAGGAAGTTGGGGTTGTCGTCCACGGGTGGCCCCATGTGGCGCCCGCCACTCCCCTCGTTCCAGATGCCGTCGTGCTGGACGCCCAGCGGATTCACACTGAAGACGTAGGCTTTGCGCTGGTCGTCGAAGGTATCCAGCACGAAACGGACGTAGTCGTCGGACCGGTCGATCTCGTCCCGCTGGGCCATCGTCGCCCGGATGCCGCCGGGATTGCTGTCGAAGGCGCGCACTCCGAAGTAGATCGCATCCTTGTCGACGAGGACCAGGACCTCGGTCTTCTGGGAAGCCGGAACGCCCTCGACGGGATCGTACTGGGTGAAGGACGTCAGCAGCGCGGCGTGGCTCCAGGACGCATCATCCAGGCGTCCATCGATGCGGATCTCAGCGGAGGCGACGGTTGGCGTCGCGACCTGGAGGTCTCCCGCGGCTCCATCATAGGCTTTGCCGGCGGAGCCGGGGCCGAGAAGAGCCGCGGTAGCCGCAGCGATCTGGAGGAGCGGGAACGCCATTATTCTCCGTCGGCCGCCGGACGGCAGCCGTTTGAGTCGAGACCCTGGATCGAAAAGCGAAGTACAGCCGTTTAATATACCATATTTCTGGTTTGGCTCAGAACGTGAAGACACCCTGGACACCCAACACGTTGAGATCCGCACGTTGAGATCGGTTGCACGTCGCTTCACGGATGACGAGACACGAGCCCTGGCGCGCGCCCATGTCGCTGGAGAACGGCTTTCCTGTCCACACTGCGCCATTCCCCTCGATCGGCAACCGGTGCCCCCCAGAGCGGACGTGGCCTATGTCCGAGACCGTCTCTGGGTGGTGTGCCTCGGCTGCCACAGAACGGCCGTCCTGGACCGGCGGGAAGCGCGATGAGGGGGTGGCACTTCGCCTTTGCCGGCCGCGAGATCCTGCTCGAGCGCACTGGCGAAGCATTGCGACTCCCCGATGTCGCCACACTGGCGGCGGCGTTGGGTACGGACCCGGGCGGCCTCTCGGGCGCGAAGGTTACCCTGAAGCCGGTGGAGGGCGTTCCGTGCCACGCGTACGACCTTCCCGAAGACTTCCAGGCTCCGGAGGAGATGGTGCTTCTGGGTCTTCGCGCCCTTCACCCGCTCATCTCCGAAGAGCTCTTCCACGCGGTGGGCAGCGCGATCCAGAAAGTCGAGCGGCTCCGCACGAGCTCCTTCTGCTCGCGGTGCGGGGTGGCGACCGAACGCCACCCCTCGGAGGAAGCGCAGCTGTGCCCTTCGTGCGGGAACGTGCAGTACCCTCTGCTTTCCCCGGCCGTGATCGTGCTGATCGAGCGCGGTCCCGAGATGTTGCTGGCCCGTTCGCCTCGCTTCCCGCCCGGCATGTACTCTACCCTCGCGGGCTTCGTGGAACCGGGCGAAACCCTCGAAGAAACGGTCCATCGAGAGATCGGTGAAGAGGTCGGGGTAGCGGTAGACGACCTCCGCTACTTCGGTAGTCAGCCGTGGCCCTTCCCCCATTCCCTCATGATCGGTTTCACGGCCCGGTGGGCGTCCGGAGACATCCACGAAGACGGTCAGGAGATCGAGCACGCGGACTGGTTCAGCGCGGACAAGCTCCCGGAGCGGATGCCGACTTCCTTCTCGATCGCGCGCCGCCTGGTCGACGACTTCCTGAGCCGGCACCCGGACAAAGGCTAAGAGCGTGTCCGAAGGGGCGGCCTATTGCCATCGGCGCCCCTCCGCCCCGACGTTGGGTGCGGACACGCGCCACGAGCGCTCCCATACATCACTATCCGGATTCCGTGCGCATGCTTCGTCGCATTCCGCTTCTTGGTCTTCTCGCCGTCGTGCCGTCCGCCGCCGCTGCCCAGTCGGCGGGGCGTATACCCCGCCTGCTCGAATTGCCCTCGAGTACGTCGGCCATGGCACTCGGTGGCGCATATAATGTGGATTCGGGATACGCGGACGCGATCTTCTACCACCCTGCGCTGGTCGCGGGCGCGACCGGTTTCGGGCTCGACCTGCAGACCTGGAGCGGACAGGCCACGTCGGCCTCCGCTTCGGCGGCCACGTCGTGGTACGGCGGGAGCGTGGCGATCGGCCTGCAGACGCTCCAGTACGGCGGAAGCGCGGCCGTCGGGGGAACGGTCCTTCCGGCCGGCGAGGATGTTCTGTTCGACGTCGGCACTCCCGCCACTTCGGAGCGTGTCGCTTCGCTGGCGTACGCGCGTAGCTTTTTCGGGCTACGGTTCGGCGTGACCGGCAAGCTGGTCGAAGAACGTGTGGATCGCGCTCGGCAATCGGCCGGCGCCTTCGACGTGGGAGTCGCGCGGGGAGTCGGGCCCGTGACGCTCGCCGCGACCGCCGCCAACCTCGGTCAGGACCTCAACTTTGCGTCGGGTGACGCCCAACTCCCCTCGCGCTTCACGCTGGGCGCGGGTGTCCGTCCGCGTCCGGTCGGCCCGCTCGACGTGGGCATGTCCGCCCAGGTGGGTCGGCGCGATGACGGTGAGGCCGTCGCGGGAATGGGCGTGCAGGTCGGCTATTGGCCGATGGTCGGCCGGACCTTCGTCGGAAGGGTCGGCATCCAGCGCGTGCCGGAGGGCGATGGGAGCCCATTCACGTTCGGCCTCGCCTACTGGGGCGACGACCTCGTGCTCGAATGGGCGTATCGCAGCTTCGGCGCGCTCGGCGAAGGGACCCAACGCTTCGGGATCCGCTGGCGGTAGCCGGTCGCCGCCCGGCACCTCGCCCGACGGAGGTAGCGGGGCGCGCGGCGAGCCTCAGCGCTCGACGCGCGCCGCCAAGAACGCGGGGTCCAGGTTGCTCAGCCCGATCTCGTCGACCGCGACCTCACCGGCTACCGAGCGATCGAAGACGAGGCTGACCGCGCGCAGCGACATCGGGTCGAGCCTGGGGTTCTCCGACATGAAGTCCCCGATGGGAATGGCGTACGTCTGCAGGATCAGTTCCCACGGGTGCTGGAAGCGCTCCTTGTCCTGGTCCGAACGCCGCATCACGTGCGTTTCGAGCGGGCGGCGGATCGCCCCGTATCGGCGCAGGTCCACCGAAGCGGTCTGTCCTGCCGCATCCTCCACCTGGACGCTCAGGTCGATGGGCGGCTTGTCCTCGTCCTTGTTCGGCTTTTTCCCGCCACCCTTCTGCCCTGCCCTGTCCTTCTTCGCGGTGGAGTCGGCAGCCGGGTCCTTCCGGGGTCCCGGCGTGTTTTCGGTCGGGGCGAGCATGAAGGTCAGCGCCGTACCGCTCCCGACCTGCCAGCGGCGGGCCAGCCCGTCGGGAAGGCGCACGGTGTAGCGGGCGGGCGGGCCGGTGCGTGTGGTGTCGGGCCCGGCAATCCGGTTGTTCCACCCGATGAAGACGGCTTGGTTGTCCTGCGACGCGCTCGTGTTGTTCCGGTTGGAGGAACGCAGTTCGAGCGTCTCCTCCTTCCACGCGGCCAGCGAGTCGCCCTGGATGGTGACGCCGTCGGTGGAACCGGTGGTCACGTCGATATCCTCTTCGAACGTCGCCAGCGGACGGAACGCGCTGGTCTCGAACCGGGTGATGTACATCGTCTTGGGTAGCCACTGCCCGATCACGCGGTTGTCCCGGAAGATCGGCAGATACCGCTTGTCTCCCTTGAGCACCACGTCCAGGAACGAAGACACGTACAACTCGGCGAAATGGCGCTGGTCCCTTTGCGGAATCAGCCCGCGCAGATCGAGGATCCTGGCGGACCGCGGTCCGTTGTCATGGTTCTGCCAAACGGTGTTCCACTGCCCATGATTCGCGCGATAGACGTAGATGGCCGCCTTGAAGTGGAAGTCGTCGTCCGTGAAGGTCAGCCGATCGTAGATGCGCAAGCCGTGGAAGCTGGTGACGTCGCCGTCGTGCGACCCATGGAACGTCATGTAGCTGACGTTGTGCATCGCCACGCCACGACCCGTGGGCAGGTATTGGCCGTCCACCGGCGCGATCGAAACCACACCCTTGATGTCGAAGCCGAAGTCGAACTTCAGGGTGGCGTCATCCGGGTAGTATTCGAGTTCGTTGAACGCGGCCGCGTCCGCCACCGCTTCCCCGCCTCGTGAATGCCCCATGAGCGCGATGTTGCTCATGTCGACCTTGCCCCGAAACGGGTTCCCGGCCTCCGCGTTCCACTTCTGGAAAAGCTTCAGGTGCTTCAGGAGCAGCCAACCACGTGCGTCGTTTTCGCCGCGGATGCCCCCGTTGATGAAGTTCTCGTCGATGCTCGCGACGATGTAACCGCGACTCGCCAACAGGTGACCGAGGTACTCGTAGCCCGGGTCCGAGAAGTCCTTCATGTCGTGGTTGCCGTGCACCACGAGAACCAGCGGGAAGGGACCGGCGCCGTCCGGATACCAGACGCGCGCGTTGAGCGGCAGTTCCTTCGGCGTGAAGCCCCAGTATGAGTTGCGCTCCTTCGCCGACTTCCCGAGGTCCACCATCTTCGAAGCGTCGACCGACTCGGTCTTGATCGACACGGAGTCCCGGTACACCGCGCGGTTTTTGTCCGTGCCGCTCCCGTAGTACAGGTGCAGGACCTGGTCTGGGCCGGGGCGAGAAGGGTCGGGTGCGTCGAGCGCCTGGTGGGCCAGAACGACGTTGGCGTCGCTGGGCGTGAGCTTCAGGGCATGCGTGCACGAGGCGGCGGACGCGGCCAGCGCGGCGCCGAGCAGAAGTCGGTCTCGGATCATCATGGCTCGAAGACTAGGCACGATACGCCCCGGAGGGCAATCGTCCGGTGGTCTGGACCCGATTCCACGGGTTGGGTAGCCTTGACGTTTACCCCCGCACGGAGCAGACCTGTGGCAAACCCGACCGTCACGATCGAGACCAACCACGGCACCATCACCGCCGAGATGTTCGAGGACGCGGCCCCGAAGACCGCCGGCAACTTCATCGATTTGGCCAAGAAGGGCTACTACGACGGCGTGATCTTCCATCGTGTGATCGACGGCTTCATGATCCAGGGCGGAGACCCCACCGGAACCGGCAGGGGCGGCCCCGGATACACCATTCCGGACGAGTTCGCACCCGGTCTCGCCCACGACGTCGAGGGCCTCTTTTCGATGGCGAACGCGGGCCCCAACAGCGGCGGCTCCCAGTTCTTCATCACGCTGGCCGCGACGCCGTGGCTCGACCGCAAGCATGCCATCTTCGGCAAGGTCGTGGGCGGCATGGACGTGGTGAACAAGATCGCCAAGATGAAGACGAAGTCCGGCGACCGGCCGGCCGAGGATGTCGTCATGGAAAAGGTGACGGTCCAGGAAGCCTGACGGCCGGCGGCGCGCGCCGCCGTCCCTACCTCGGGATCACCGGCTCGGGATCACCGGAAGCGTCACATGCGAAGGGTGTTCGGCGTCGTGGAGGACCCGCTGGTGCGCGCTGACGTAGGTCGTGTCGCGCTCGTTGTCTCCGCCTGTGTTCAGGTTCCGGTCGTACTTGGGGAACGCGGCGGACGACACGACGACACGCAGACGGTGGCCGGCCGGGATCACGATCCCCGTGAACCAGAGGTCGATGTCGTAGCGCTCGACCCGGCCCGGCGTGAGCATCGTCGGCTTGTCGAAGCCGTTGCGGAAGCGCGCGCGCATCACGCCATCCTGGAGTCTT
>JBBSOM010000021.1:0-13446 GCA_038259715.1 Longimicrobiales bacterium | reverse complement strand
TGGCGGACCACGTCCAGGAGTTCGTAGTAGCGTGCCCGATGCTGCTTGAGGTAGAGGCTCAGGTATAGGAGCGGCTCCCGAAGAATACCCGCGTCGAGGAGCAACAGGGTGATGAGCAGGCGACCCATCCGTCCGTTCCCGTCCAGGAAGGGGTGGATGGTCTCGAACTGGACGTGGGCGAGGCCCGCGCGGATCACGTCGGGAACGCCCGGGTCTTCGGCGTGGAGGAAGCGCTCCAGATTCGCCATGGCCTCCGGTAGTGCGGAAACCGGAGGCGGCACGAAGGCCGCGTTGCCGGGCCGGCTACCCCCGATCCAGTTCTGGCTCCGGCGGAACTCGCCCGGGGCGCGGTTCGCTCCCCTGCCTCGCGACAAGAGGATCCCGTGCATCTCCCGGATCAGGCGATTGGAAAGAGGAAAGCCCTCGCGTAACCGGGTCACGCCGTGATCCAGGGCGGCGACGTAGCTCGACACCTCCACCACGTCGTCCAGCGGCACGCCCGGCGTCTCGTCCAACTCGAAGAGAAGCAGGTCCGAGAGTGAGGACTGCGTCCCCTCGATCTGAGACGAGAGCACCGCTTCTTTTCTGACGTACGTGTACAGAAAAAGAGCACGATCAGGAAGCAGCGTGGATATCCCGTCCAGGCGCCCCAGGGCCAGGACCGCCCGCTCCAGAGGGCGTTCCAGCGCGCCCGCCACAGTGACCGGTGGGTCGGGCGGGAGCGGATACGGCACGAATGCCTGGACCTGCTCGCCCCCGGCGCTCACCCGTTCATAGCGTCCCGTGGATCCTCGCTTCATCTCTACCGAGCCCGTGAAGAAACGTTGAATAGCGTTCGCTGTTATTTAACATTGATGATCAAATTTTGACAGCGGGTGGGTTGGGGCGCGCGCGGGAACGAACTCGAGCACGTCGAAAGCGACGATGAGGCGATCTATGCCCGCAGCCTGCGGCTCGCGGACGGACTACCATCTGGCCCGGTCCCAAGGACTGATAGCCCTCAGCCCATGTCCTCCAGAAACTCTGAAGCTGGATAGACCCCCGTGACGATGAGCTGATCCCGCGCCCGAGTGCAGGCCACGTAGAGGAGCTGGCGTTCCGTGTCGTAGGTCTCCTGGAGGTCCGCATCGTCACCCACCGCCGCGATCCGCTCCTGCAGCGGGATGACCTCGTCGTCACACGCCATGACAGCCACGGCGCTGAACTCCAGGCCCTTCGCGAGGTGCATGGTGCCGACGCAAACGGCACCGGACCGTATGTCCACCTGATCGTCGAGGATGCCGGCGGACAGCCCTGCCGCCTCGACCGCCCGCATCGCACGGTCGACCTGACCCTCCGATCGCACGAACACCGCCAGCGTGTGCGGCTGGATTCCTTCGGTCACGCGCTCAGCGAGCCACGCCGACACCAGCCGGATCTCCTCGTCCTCGTCGGCGGCCACGCGGATCGCAGGCGGTGGCCCGTTGAAGACGGATACGGTGTCGCTCCGATTCTCCCGATTCCCATCCGCGTCCACGACCTCAGCGCCCAGGAGCCGGTCGGCCTGGACGCGGATCTGGTGCGACGTGCGGTAGTTCACCCGAAGGGTCCTCGAGCGTCCCCGCACATCCACGCCGAGGGACCTCCATGAGAAGGGAGCCTGGAAGATCCGCTGGCCGAGGTCTCCCGCGAAGAACAGGGCATTGGGCCTTGTCCCACCCAGGGCCGCCAGGAACCTCAACTGCGCCACCCCGAGGTCCTGCGCCTCATCGATGACGGCGAAGTCGAACGGGGGCGCCTTCTGGCGTTCGAGGGCTTCAGCCAGGGCCGCGAAAATCTCCGCTCGCGTCTGGAGCCGGGCCGTATCCAAGCGAGCCCTCACTCCTTCGAAGATGGTCCAAAGGACCTCTCTCCGGGCCAGGGAGAGCCGCGTCTTACGACCGAGGCGAGGCACGTCCCGGTAGGCCTCCCAGTCCCGGAGCTGCCAGGCGTCGACCACCTGCTCCCACTCGGCAAGGAGGAACGACCGGCTGAAGCCGTGGCCCTCCACCTCACCCGACGCCTCATCGATCAGCGTCACAACATCTTGACGTGTGGCGAGGCTTGCCTCGCCCAGCATCGCACGGTGCAGGCGGAGCGCCAGTTCATCAAGGGCATGTACCTCGATGCGTTCGAGGATCCGCGGCTCATGGCCCGTCAGACGTCGGAGTCGGGCCTGAAGAGCGTGGGCAAGCACCTGTGAGAACGTGGTCAGGAGTACCCGCGATTCTGGCGTAGTCCTGGCGAGATGCACCGCCCGATGAAGCGCCACAATCGTCTTGCCCGTCCCCGCCGACCCGGACACCCGGGCCGGTCCAGAGAAGTCGCGCTCCACCCACTCGCGCTGCTCGGGGTGGAGGAAGACGGTCCATTTGTCCCATGGATAGGCGAGCGCCTGCTCCAGCTCCTCCACATTGGACAAGACGCGGAATCGCCGTTGCGCGTCGGGATGGGCGAAGGGGTCCTCTGTGGTCGGCGCCGCCATCCGCGGCGTCCCGCCCGTCGCAATTTCGAGCAGCGCCTCGGCCGCCTCGGCCGGGAGGCGCTCGGCGAGGCCCAACAGCGTTGCTTCATCCGCTTCGCGAACGTCCGCCAACCACTCGGGCGGCACGCCGTACCCCAGGAGCTCGGCGTCAGGACGATCCTCGAAGAGCGGGGTCGGCACCCGGCTGGGCGGTGCCTCCTCCACGTAGGCCGGGACGATGATGTCCTTGACCGTCTCACGGATTTCGACGAGCTGGGCGGCACCCGTAGTCGGGTGCGTCTCCAGCTTGCGACGTTCGGCCCAGTCGTACGCGCGGTCGTGGTGATCCACGTAGCACAAGAGGAAGCTGCTCGCCGTGCGGTGGACGATGAGCCGAAGGTCGGCGGTCACACGGACGGACCAGAAGCTCTTGTCGCGGGCTCGGTCAAGCTTGTGGAAGCTGAGGCCCGGCCGCGACGGATCCATCTGGAGGTCGAACGCCGTGGTCTTCGCGGCCTTCTGCTCGTCGCCGGTGAGGCGGGCCAGGCTGTCCGTGAACGTGTCCGCGATGAGAAATTGCATGACGCCCGCGCCTCAGCCCTGCGCCGCCACCCGGAACACCTTCATGACCTCGTCCCCCAGATGGTTGATGACCTTCACCGCGATCCGCCCCGTGGACGGCCAGGGGAAGGGCCGGGAGGTGTCGCTGTTCAGGCTGTCCCAAGCGTTCTCGTCGATCTCCGCCTTGAGCGTCGTCTTCAGCGCCTTGTAGGGATCGTTGGCTCCGAGGAAGTATGCTTGGCGCACGAAGAAGCTCTCCCCGTTGTACTCCGAGTCCACGAACCAGCAGGCGATTCCGTCGGCGTCGTCACTGCGGACCTCACCGGTGCTCGGGTCAAAGACGTCCACGCCGTTGACCCTGACCTCGACCTGACCGTCTTCGGCGTCGAGCACGTCGATGTCGGGCTCGCCGAAAATCACGAAGAGGTTCCCCTTCCCCGTGTTCTTGAGGTCCTCGGCCATGTGCAGATCGGCGTTCATGCGAGCCTTGAGCACCGGGATCCGGCCCAGCTTGTCGAACTCGCTGGCGTGGGCCTCGTAGTTGAAGGCGCACGCGATAAGCACGTCGAACGCGGCGTCCCCAGCCTCCCGGGCTGCGTCCACCAGGTCGGGGCGCGTCACCGTCCCGAACTCGGGTCCCAGGAAAATCCCCGCCCGCTTTTGCGCCTCGCCCTCCTGGTACCGCCCCTCCGCGCAGATGTAGTGCCCGGGCCACGCCTTGAGCGACGTGAATGCAATGCGGTCCTGCTTGTGCGCCTGCTGTACTCCGGCGGTGCGCAGGTTCTCCAGCACGATCTCGTCGAATCGGGGCAGGTGGGAATACTCGCCGGAGCGCTCCTTCACCTCCACCGGGTCGATGAGTTCGTCGTCCTCGTCCACCCCCAGGACCCGGTGCGGGCTCAGGCTCTCTACCGTGAACGGCCCGGCGACGCGCACCGTCTTCCTGTCCTCATAGGGCTTGTCGTACAGATATTCGAAGTCCGCCTTGGCGGCGATTGAGGCATCGATCTCCTGCTGGCGGGCGATGCGCTGGTTCCACCACTCCGCGTGCAGCCGGATGAGTTCCTGATCTTCCCAGGGGTCGACAGGATGCGGCGGCATCGTCCCGATAGTGTAGTTCCGACCGAGGATCTTGTTGATGCGGTCCACGGCCTTCTGCTTTGTGGCGTCGGTGGTGACGCTCAAGAAGCGTTCGTGCTGCTTGGCTGCCTTCGCCGGCCAGGGGTCGCCTGGCTCGCGGGGGATCTGCCACTCATCGAGATCCAGGCTGCGCTTGGCGTTGATGGCCTGGCGGAGGGGCTCCAGTGCCTCCTGGAATTTCTCCCAGATGACGTCGATCTCGGCGTTGTTGGCGATGGACTTCAGCGTGATGTGGGGGACGCGCTCGTAGACGAAGCCGTGGCGGATGTTGCCGTGGGAGGGGGAGGTGGACGGCGCGGTCCGGGTGAGCTCGGCTTCCTTGAGTTTGCCTTCTTTGGAGTCGGCGAGGAGGTAGTACGGGTAGCGCGCGCCCATGATGCGGGCGCGGGCGAGGGCGAGGGCGACCCGGGAGGTGTCGACGGTGATCCAGCGGCGGCCCCACTGCTCGGCGACGTAGGCGGTGGTGCCGGAGCCGCACGTGGGGTCGAGGACGAGGTCGCCCGGGTCGGTGGCCATGAGGATGCAGCGCTGAACCAGCTTTGTATTCGTCTGCACCACATAGACCTTAGGATCTGTGAAGCTACCGGTACCGGTGTCCGTCCAGATGTTTCGAATGGGCACCACCGGGTAGTCGTCCAGGCGACGGACATAGGCCAACGACTGCCCTGACACCATGACGCGGCCGGCCGAAATCAGGCGCTGCATGCCGATGGGGGGCGTTGCCCACTGCCGGCGGCCAACCGGATATGACCGTCCTTGAAAAAGGGGGGCATAACGTGTCGTGGTCGCTTGAGTTTGAGACGTGAGTTGATCAATGCGAAACAGAGCTGGCTCGGATGCGGCGTCAAATGAGTCAGTCAAGGCATTCCGATGGAGCTGCCCATCGTTGGTTAGCGTGTGCCGGTAGAGAGCGTCTACCGACGACGAGTCCGCCTTGTCGACGTACAGGTTCCTGAACTTGGCCGCCATCCTGTTCTTGGAATACCAAAGAAGGTTGTCGCTGATTTCGTCGACGAACTGACTGGACGAACTTGTAGTCGTTGAAAACGTCAGCCTTGTGACAAAGTTCTCATCCCCAAACACCTCATCCATCACAGCCCGCACCCGGTGCACGTTCTCGTCCCCGATCTGCACGAAGATCGACCCGCTCTCGGTCAACAGGTCCCGCGCCACGGTCAATCGGTCCCGCAGGTAGGTCAGGTACGAGTGGATCCCGTCGCGCCACGTGTCCCGGAACGCCTTTACCTGCTCGGGCTCGCGCGTGATGTGCTCAGCCTTCCCGTCCTTCACATCCCGGCTCGTGGTGGACCACTGGAAGTTCGAGTTGAACTTGATCCCGTAGGGCGGATCGATGTAGATGCACTGCACCTGGCCGCGCAGCCCCTCCCGCTCGGCCAGGGACGCCATGACCTGGAGAGAGTCGCCCAGGATCATCCGGTTCGACCAGTTGGCGTCGTGCTGGTAGAAGTCGGTCTTGTCGGCCCCCTCCGGGATGCCGTTGAAGTCCGCGAACAGGTCCGGCTGATCGTCTGCCCCGTCGTCCTCCGTCTCCGATATGTGCATGAGGTCGTCGATGAGGACCTTGGGGTGCACCTTCTCCTGGATGTAGATGGGCGGCGCAGGCGCGACGAGGTCGCTCCAGTCCTGCTCGTCTTTCCCCCGCCACACGAGCTGAGGGTCGAGGTCGGTATTCCGCGGGTAGCGGACCTTCTTGACCTCCTTGTGGGCCTCGTCCAGAACCGACTGGTGCTCGGCCGTGGGGATGTTCTTGCGGCTCGCCTCCTCGTGGCGGAGCGCCTCGACCTGCTTCGTGCGCTTCTTCGCCATCTCAGGCTCCTCCCTCACTGTGCGCGCCGGCGCCCGCGACTTGTTCCACCATCTCCTCGAAGCCCTTCTCGACCTCCTTGGCGAGGTCGGTCGTCATGGTGTACATCTGTGTGAACTCGGCAAAGGACCACCGCCCATACGTGCCCAGGTTGTTGACGCCCGGCACCCAGTACGTCTCCATCGTCGCCTTCTTCTCCTTGGCGTCCTCGCGGCGGTATCCCTTCACCTCGACCACCAGGTTGAGGAGGTCGTCCGGGCCCCGCCCATCGTCGATGCGGACGATGAAGTCGGGCCGGTACGTACGCGTCCCCGACCCGTACCGATACGGGACGTCCAGGCCGAGGTTATGGTTCTTGGTGTACGCGACCACCTGCGGCTGCGCCTCCACGACCCGACAGAGCTCCGCCTCCCACTCGCTGTCGTAAATGACCCAGTTGACGTGGTTCTTCGGGGGCGGACCGCTCGTGTCCCATCGGGAGCGGGACGTGTTGAAGCGGACGTGCGCCGTCGAGCCGGTCGGGTTGTACGGGTCCAGGAGCACCTTGATGGGTGTGCCCCCTTCGAGCGCGCGTGTGATCCCGGCGGTGATCTTCTCGCAGGCCATGTCCGCCAGCTCCTGATAGATGAGCTGCCCCCGGCTCGTATCGCCCTTGCAGACCAGGTAGTGATCCAGCCACTCCCGCGTGATCCGTTTGAGCTGGCCGAAGAGGTGGAGCTTCGCTTGCTCTCCGGGGTCACGCCACTTGCTGTAGAGGAGGTGCGTCGTGAGCCGGTAGAGGATCTCAGACGTGCGGACCTCCCCCAGGTGCTTCACATCGAGGTCCGCCGTCTCCCCGATGATGCCCGCATTCTGCGTGATGGTGGGACCGACGAGGTCGGGCGTCAGTTCGAGCACGGAGTCGTCGTTGAATGAAGCCGAGAGGCGTTCCTTCGGAAGCTCGACCCGGTATCCCTCGACTCGCGGGAAGCGGATCTCCAGGTGATCACGGTCGGGTCGGACGGCGCGCACCATGACGGTATCCACCGGAGCCCGTGGGGGAGCCACCACCGGTTTGGCCGTGAAATCGAAGGGGATCCCGAAGATGTCGGCGTATTCGGCATCGAAGAGCCCTTCTTCATTCAGCTCGTACGACTGTCGGCGCAGCGCCCGCCCGATCACCTGCTCGCACAGGAGCTGGGTCCCAAAGGCGCGGATGCCCAGGATGTGCGTGACGTTATTTGCGTCCCACCCCTCGGTGAGCATGGACACCGAGACCACGCAGCGAATGTCGGCGCCGAGCTGGTCCGCCTTCCCGACGGTGTTCATCACCTCGCGGAGGAGGTCCTGGTCCGTGAGGTTGTCGGCGGCGCGGGGGTCTCGCACGCGCTCGATAATTTCCCGCCGGAAGCGCTCGATCTCGTCGGAGGCCATGTCCCGGAACTTCGCATCCAGGGCGTCCCCCGCTTCGAGCTGCTCGGAGTCGATCAGGAGCGTGTTCGGACGCGCAAGCGGACGACCCGTGCCTTCGTCGAAGTTGCGAAAAAGCGGGAGCCGTCCGTTCTCGAGCTGCTCCGACCCGTCGTCCAGTGTCCTGTAGAAACCCGAGACGTAGTCGTAGACAAGCTTCGAGATCGCGGTGTTCTGGCACACGATGATGAAGCAGGGGGGCACGCCGATCCCGTGCTTCCGCCAGAGCTCGAAGGTCTTCTCGTAGTGGCCATACAAGGCATCGAGCGCCGTCTGCAGCTTCGACGGAATCTTCAGCGGATCGAGTGCCCCGCCCTTGCTCCTCCCCTTCTTGGGCATGTCCTTGCGGACGTGCTCCCAGATGTTGCGGAACATGGGCATATCACCGTCGCCCGAGATGTTCTCGGCAACGGGGACGCGCGGGAGTTTCACGATCCCGCACTCGATGGCGTCCATGAGCGAGAAGTCGCTCATCACCCAGGGGAAGAGCGTCGCCTCCGCGTACCCGGAGCCTCGTAGAAAGAACGGGGTGGCCGAGAGGTCGAACACCCGGTTCACGCGGAGCTTCCGGTTCACGGCCTCAAGGCCCGTGATCCAGAGGCGCGCGGCCTCATTGGCCTTCTCAGCCTCCTTGCGGTCGTCCCCCTTCAGCGCCGCGTCATCTTTCTCGGGGGGCTTCTCGCGGTAGCAGTGATGGGCCTCGTCGTTGAGGACCAGAATCCCCTTCATCCCCATGAGGTCGGGCATGACGCGCTGGATCATCTGACCTTCGGTCTCGAGGGTCTGGAGCTCCGGCCCCGTCCGGCCCTTGAGGAGCGCGCGGTTCCCCGCCGAAAGCTGCATCCGCTCGCGCAGCCTGAACGCGTGGAAGTTCGTGATGACGATCTTCGCCTGGCGGATCTCCCCCAGGAGATCGTTCGGGACCAGGTCCCGCGTGCCGTAGTAGTTGTCCGGATCGTTGGGCTGGAGAACCCGCAGGCGGTCGCGGATCGTGAGCCCGGGAGCGACGATGAGGAAGCCACGGGTGAAGCGCTTGCTCCCCTGGCTCCGGACGGCATTGATGGTCTGCCACGCGATGAGCATGGCCATGACCGTCGTCTTGCCGGCGCCCGTGGCAAGCTTGAGCGCCAGCCGGGAGAGTTGAGGATTCGCGTCTCGATTCGCGTTATCCAGGTGGGTGAGGAGCCGCTTGCCCCCAGCCATCCCCGGGGCCACCTCGGTCAGCCAGATTGCCGTCTCGACCGCCTCGATCTGACAGAAGAAGGGACGGACACCCTCGAAGGGGTGGTGCCGCCAGTGGTTCAGAAGCCGCGCCGTCTCGGGTGTGACGCCCCACTGGCCCTGCGGCAGGCCGCGCCAACGATCGACATGCCCACGGACTTCGTTGATGATGGAAGTCGCGTCGTACTGCTGGGCCTCCGTGGAGAGGCCCTTCCCCTCGTCGAGGATCAGTTCCGCCTGCTGTCTCTTCCTGTGCTTCTTCGGCTTCGGGATGGGCGTGATGAAGGCCACCGTCCGACGTCGGTCGATGATCTGCTGAGTAGGCTGTCCGTTCTCGTCGAGCTCCCAGTGCCGGGCAGGACACTCATACGGGGAGTTGAGGATGGGGTGGTCGAAGAAGGGATTGGACATCGGATCAGACGAGTCGTTCTCGAGGAGTCTGGCCGGATCATCAGTACGGACCCGCGGATCAGGCCTTGCCGTAACGGACCGCGAAGCATTGTGCCCCCTGGGACCTCGACACGCCAGCCCGCCGACCCGGGGCGTCCCGGTCCACGTCCACGGAGACCTGGGTCCTTCCCGCACCCCATCGAACGTGAGCCGAGTCCATTCCACCGACGTACCCCGTCATTTTGTTCTCAAACGCAACGGGTCGAGACGGAGCTATGTGGACGGAACGCTCGACATCCTCGGTACGGGTCACGAGATGATCGCTTCGAGATAGGGCCGCATGACCTTGTCCACCCGACAGATCTTCGCAAAGCGCGTGAGGCGATCCATGTCCACCCGCCCCTCGCCCCAGGCCTCCTTGAGAGCCTCCAGCGCCACGTCCAGCCCCACCTTGTTCCGGTACTTGAAGACGTCGGCCAGGGTCTTGGCCACCTCGTACACCCGGACGGGCACGCCCTCCAGCCGGTGGGTCTCCACACCCTCGGTCAGCGCCCGCCCCCCGAAGCGGACCACGCGCACGGGTGGCCACGCCAGGGAGGGCTTCCGAGCGCGACGATCCAGGGCGATCCAGACCTGGTTGGGCATCTGGGTGCCGATCCCGTGGAAGGCCAGGGCCGAGACCAGGCAGACGACGCCCTCCGGAATAGCCGCTGCCGCGAGGGCCAGCCCGTGATGCTCGGTCACGGGAGCCTCCGGAAGTCGGTACCGGCCCCGCGCGATCCGCTCCAGCTCTCCCCCGCGCACCAGCCGGGTGAGGACCTGTCGGTGGATGCCCAGCCCGGCCGCGTCGCGGCTGGTGAGGACGCCGCGGCGCCGCGCGAGGTCGAGGGCACGAGCCCGCTGGGTTGGAGGCGTCATGTGCCATTATGTAGACAATTGTGCATATATGTCAACGTTTAGGCACATCACTCCGCCACCTCCCGCAGCCACGCCAAGATGTCCGCCTCCACGGTGACTCGCTTGAGCGCTCGCGGTTTGTGTGCTTCCACAACCGAAGCGCAAAACAACATGGCATCTAAGTGATTGTCTTGTATGTATTTGCGGCGTTTTGTCATGAATTGTCGCGGAATCCCACAAAAACCAACTCATATCTCCCCCGTCCCTGGCACGGCGTACCACCGCGCACCCCGCTTCTCCCCGACCAGCGTCACGCCCCCTTCCTCGCGGAGTACCCCAAGGAGGCGGTGGACCTGAGCCCGCGACAGAGCCGGCACCACCTCTTGGAGCTCGGAAATGGGGCTCCCTCGCTCTCCGACCGATTCGAGGTGACTCAGGAGGAGTGCCTTGTTCTGGCCGTCGTCCAGACCTCGGCGACGTGTATAGGCCCCCGACTTGCCAAGAACACCATAGAACCGGCGGCTCAGCAAGTAGCGCGCTCCAGCGCCGCGGCCTGCGCGCTCGACGAGCCCATACTTGCCCAACACGTCCGCCACCCGGCGATCCCTCGGCAACTGCCGTCCCAGGATGTTCTCCGGCGAACGGGGGTATTCACTTGACCGGACCGGCAGGAGACGGCTTTGACTGACCATAAGGTTGACGTACGCCGGCTGACCGGGTACGGTAATGCATATGCATTACTATTGACCGGAGGGACCGATGCCAATGCCATCTGCTACCAGTAGGGTGACGAGCCGGAATCAGACCACGGTGCCGCCCGCGGTGCGGAGAGCTCTGCATCTGGAGAAGGGGGAGCGGCTTGGCTACGTCATCGAAGGCAATGAGGTGCGGCTGGTGAACGCCTCAGCGCTTCAGGAGCACGAGGATCCGATCGTGACCGGCTTTCTCGACCTGTTGGCTTCCGACCTGGAGGCGCGTCCTGACCGACTGAAGGTGTTCCCGACTGAGCTGCTCGCGAGGGCAAAGGAACTGACCAAGGGCGTCGAGATCGACCACGAGACCCCCATCGAAGGGGTCACTGCACTCTGACTTCGTCGGCAACAGCAGAACAGGTCAGGGGCCATCCGCATGGGGTCACGTAGAGGCAGGAAGAAACCGCGGGGAGAGCCAAACAAGGGCGCCCTCGTGGTTGAGGGCTGGACGATCTTGGCTCACCCGCTCTTTCTGGACGCGATGGAGGGATTGATCTCAGTCGTGGATCGCGAGCAGACGTCCAGACCCGATGCGCTTCCGAGTGGCAACGCGAAGCTCCTCGGTCACCTACTTGATCTGGCGTTCGTCAAGATTCCTCGAGATCCTGGAAACGCGGCGTACCGGCACGGGGGAACTCTCGCCGACCGTCGGTACTGGTTTCGCGGCAAGACGGGCGGGGGTCGGTACCGGTTGTTCTACCGATACGATTCACGGGCGAGGATCATCATCTACGCATGGGTCAATGACGAGGACTCGTTACGGACCTATGGGACAGCCAGCGCCAAGGACCAAAGGACCCGGCTGAAGACGCTCAAGTCAGGAGCCGAACGGAAGAAGCGGTGACGCCCGAGACCCGCTACGTAGGCGACGCGCGTCCGACACCAGCGTCAGGCTCAGCTCTCTCCCCACCGTCTTCCGTTGGTCCGATTCAATGGATACCCCCTTCCGTGGCGGAGGAGTATGAGCACCGCGCCCGAAACGATCGACCGCTGGATGCAGGACCCCGAGGACGAACGCCTGGAGTTCAAGGCTGCGCGTCACCGGTACGACTTCGAGAAGCTCATCGAGTATATCGTTGCACTGTGCAACGAAGGTGGGGGAAGGATGGTCCTCGGAGTCTCCGACAAGAAGCCGCGGCAGGTTGTAGGTTCGGAGGCATTCCGTGAACCAGAACGAACCCGGCTCGGGATATTCCAACGATTGCGGCTTCGGGTCGATGTAGAGGAGGTTGCGCATCCTCGTGGACGCGTGGTCATCGTTCATGTCCCCTCGAGAGCGCGCGGGACCGCCATTCATGCGAACGGGAAGTACCTCATGCGAGCGGGGGAGAGCCTCGTGCCCATGACAGGTGATCGACTCCGCGAGATCTTCGCAGAGACCGGCCCCGACTTTTCGGCCGAGATCTGTTCTGGAGCCACAATGGACGACATGGCACCGGACGCTATCGAAGAGTTTCGCCGCCTCTGGATGGCGCACTCGGGAAACGATGCCATCCAAGATCTTTCGCCGGATCGGATGCTGGAGGATGCCGAACTCCTCGTCGATGGACAGGTGACCTACGCGGCCCTGATCCTCCTCGGGACGCCCACCGCCCTCTCCCGTCATCTACCACAAGCGGAGACCGTCTTCGAGTACCGGAGCAGAGAATCTGTCTCACACCAGCAACGGGTGGAGTTCAGAGAAGGGTTCTTCCGGTATTACGAAAAGCTCGTAGACCTCGTGAACCTCCGGAACGATCGGCAGGATTTCGTCGACGGGCTTTTCATGCGGCAGATCCCCACATTCAGTGAGGAGGTCGTCCGCGAGGGTCTCCTGAATGCATTCTGTCACCGGGATTATAGGGACGGCGGATCCATTTTCGTTCGACAGGATCCCCGCCACCTGATGGTGGAGAGTCCCGGAGGTTTTCCAGCCGGCATCACCGAGGAAAACATCCTCCACCGGCAGAAGCCGCGGAATCGCCGTGTGGCTGAGGCATTCGCCAAGTGTGGCCTCGTGGAGCGGTCCGGACAGGGCATGGATCGGATGTTCGAGAGATCAATCCGGGAAGGGAAGCCTGTGCCGAACTTCGCGGGCACGGATGCCCATCAGGTGGTCCTGAATCTGGATGGTCAGGTCCGGGACGTCCGATTCCTGAAACTACTCCAGGAAATCGGGCTGGAGACACTAGCATCCTTCTCCGTAGAGGACCTTCTGGTCTTGGAGAAGGTCTTCCACGAGGAACCCCTTCCCGACGCCCTACGCCCCAGAGTCCCCCGCCTTCTGGACGTAGGCGTGCTCGAAAGGGTGGGACGGGGCCGAGGCGTCAAGTACATGCCGGCCAGACGATTCTACAAGACACTGGGAAAGAAGGCTGCGTACACGCGGCGGAAAGGGCTCGATCGGGACACAAACAAGGCACTTCTTCGTCAGCACATCCGTGAGAACGCAAAGGAGGGCTGTCGCTTTCATGAGCTCAGGCAGGTTCTGCCTGCACTCTCGTACGAGCAGGTTCGCAAGCTACTCCAGTCCTTGAGGCGGGAGGGTGCCATCCGCCCCGAAGGCACACGGAGGCACGCGATCTGGTTCCCGGTGGACGAGTCTTGAGGGCTCCTCGCTGATCTGGATGGGTAGAGAGGGAGGGAGGAGGGTGACGGCGTAGGGGTCCAAGTTCTAAGGTGAGGTGAGGGAGCCGATACACGGTTCCCTGCCTCGTGCGGTGCGCTCCCCGATCCGACGAGACCGATCG
>JBBSOM010000020.1:0-13611 GCA_038259715.1 Longimicrobiales bacterium | reverse complement strand
TGGAGGCTTTGCGCGGATCGGTGGGCTGCGGGAGCTGAGCGACGCGCTCACTCCTCGAGGTAGGCGTAGGGCCGCTCGTAGAATTGTCCTTATCCACGCACGGTGCCGACGTGAGTGTACTCCTTCCAGCAGATCACCCAGCCCCGCACCTCGTCCTGGACCACCTCGTAGGTGAAGCCGGGGGTCTGCGCGCGTTCCGCGAGAAAGCGCTGAAGGTGCGCCGGCAGGGAGGGCACTCCCTCGACGTCCAGAAGGTCGTGATGCTCGTGGATTGCTTTCTGGATTTCCGACTGACTGAGCTGGATCGCGCGGATCGATTCCTCGATGGAGGCATTGATCGCGGTCAAATCGGGCTCCGTGCCCGTCCGGCGCTTGATGGTATGCACGAGTGCGCCCGTCTGGGGCGACGTCAAGTCCTCCAACGTGCGTTGGAGTTGCACCAACAGCCGCTCGTGCAGGCGGAGGAGTTGCGAGTACTCGCGTTTGGCCTGCAGTTCCGACTCGTCACGCTCGGTCATCGACGTCGGTTCTCCTAGGGGGGGGGCAGTTGGAGAATCGTCCGGAAAGTCTTTTAATAAGGCGACGTATGGGCTAAGACGGCAACACCCGGTCGTACGGAGCGCTCATGAACCCGGGTGTAACGCGATGCGGCAATCCACGGCGAGAACGCGATCCGGGAAGGCGAGGAGGGGGTTGATGTCCAACTCCGCGATCTCCGGGTGATCCACCACGAGTTGCGAGACCCTCTGGATCGCCTGGATCAGTGCGCCATGATCGACCTCCGGGTCGCCACGGAACTCACCCAGAAGCCGAGCGCCACGGATTGAATCGAGCATGTCCGCCGCATCGGCTTCCGTAACGGGTGCGAGGCGGAAGGACACGTCCTGCAGGACTTCCACATAGACGCCGCCGAGGCCGAACATCAGGATCGGTCCGAACGACGGGTCGGTCGACATGCCTACGATCGTTTCGCGTCCTCCCGAAACGAACTGCTCGACCAGAATCTCCTCTACGTCGATGTTCGCCTCCGCGAGTCGTCCGGTCATGTCGCGGAACGCGGCATCGAGTTCTTCCTGCGACCGGATGTCCACTTTCACGGCACCGATGTCCGATTTGTGCACGACGCCCGGGGCGACGGCCTTCACGACGACCGGATACCCGCACGCTTCGGCCGCGTCGCGAGCCGCTTCAAGGGTGGCAACCATGGCGTGGCGCACCACCGGAACGCCGTACGCCTGCATCACGCCCAGTGCTTCGGGGTCCCTGAGCCTGTGGTCTCCACGCGCACGGACGTCGGCGAGGATCGTGGCCACGGCCTCATGGTCCACCTCGAAGGTGCGCGGCTCGTCGACCGGGCGGTCGAGCCAGCGGCGGTAGTTCACCATGGTCGCGAGCGCCCGGGCGGCGGACTCGGGGAACGTGTAGGCAGGGACGCCAGCCTCGTGCAGTTCGGCCCTCCCTTCCGGAAGGCCATGCCGTCCCATTAGCACCGCCAGGATAGGCTTGTCAGCCGGTTGGCGGCTGCGGACCGCCTGGTGGATGGACGAGGCCACGTCGATCTGGTGGACGCCGAGCGGGGGCACGAACGCCGCGATGGCGGCGTCCACGTTGGGGTCGTCCAGCACCACGTCCAACGCGATCCTGTACGAGTCGGAGGTTGCCGACGCGATCATGTCGACCGGGTTACGGACGGAGGCTTCCGCCGGAAACGTCTCGCGCAGGCGCGCTTGTGTCTCCGGAGACAACTCGACCACATCGAGCCCCGCCGACTCACACGCATCGGCGATCATGATGCCGGGTCCGCCGGCGTTGGTGATGATCGCGACCCGGTTGCCCTTTGGAATCGGCTGCTCTTCGAAGGCCATGGCGATGTCGAAGAGGTCCTGGACCGATTGGGCGCGCAGCACTCCGCACTGCGCGAGGAGTGCGTCCGTGACCACGTCCACGCCGGCGAGCGCTCCGGTGTGGGAGGCAGCGGCTCGTGCACCCGCTTTCGTGCGGCCCGATTTGACCACGACGATCGGCTTTCGACGTGAGACGCTCCGTGCGAGCGTCGTGAAACGGCGTGGGTTCCCGAAGTTCTCCAGGTACATCAAAATGACCTTGGTGCCCGGGTCGTCCCGCCAGAACTCGATGAGGTCGTTTCCGCTCACGTCGGCCTTGTTGCCGACGGACACGAAGTGGTGGATGCCGATGCCGTACTCGGCGGCGTAGTCGAGGATCGTCACGCCCAGGGCGCCCGACTGGCTCATGAAGCTCACCGGGCCCGGTGGCGGCATGGTGGGCGCGAACGTGGCGTTCATCGACCACGCCGGATCCGTGGTGAGGAGACCCATGCAGTTGGGTCCGACGAGGCGCATGCCCAGGGCGCGGGAGCGCTCGAGGAGGAGGGTTTCCCGCTCCGCGCCCTCCGGGCCGACCTCCTTGAAGCCCGCGGAGATTACCACGAGCGCCTTCACCCCTTTCACGCCGCACTCCTCCACTACCTCGAGGACGCTTTCTTTGGGTACGACCACGATGGCCAGGTCGACCGGAGCCGGGATCGACGTGACGGAAGGGAAGGCCGGAACGGAGTGGACCGCGGCTGCGCCAGGGTTGACCGGATACACGACGCCCGTATACCCGTGGCGCAACAGGTTGTCGACGATCTGGTATCCGATGGTGTTGGGGCGCCTGCTGGCGCCGATGACCGCCACGGAGCGCGGACCGAAGAATGGATCGAGAGAGGAAGCCATGAAGCGGAGCGCTCTACGAATCGCTGGAAGGTGCCGGTGGGCGCGCGAACCCCTCACGTTAGTCGGGCGCGACAATCCGTTGAAGGGGGTCACCGACGCCTACGCGGCGGCGGTCCCGTCAGCGCACACCACCCACGCCACGTCCACGTCCACGTCGGCGATCCAGTGCGGGCCGCGCCAGCAATCCCGCCTTGCTACCCGACCGGAAGAACGCTACGGTGCCGTCATGAGGACGAAGAGGACGACTACCCAACGCGGGACGCGAGACCGTCAGGCCGCGGGGCTCCGCGTGACTGTCATCCATGAACGCTGACCGACCCGACGAAGCGGCTGGTGTGACGCGCCCGATCCCGGTTCGCCCGAGCGGGCCCGGGGACGCGGCGCCGCGTGAGCCGCCGCAGTCCGCCCGCGACTCCGTAGCCGAACATCGGCCGACGCCGGTCCGCGACTCGCTCGAGGTGGCCGATTCGTCGTCGGCGTCGAGTGCCGACCCCGATGTGGAATCGGTTCTCCTGCAGGTCGATGGGGTCGAATGGCGGGTCGTGGTCCAGGGTCGATCGAATGCGGGCGTCGGCTCGGTCCGCACTCCGCTCCTCCTGTTGGGCTTCTTCGAGCCCCAGGATGCTGAGGAGGCAACGCGGGAAGCACTCGTGGTGGGGCGCTGCCTTTCGAACATGACGGAATGCCAACTCGAGTCCACGTTCCGGAAAGCGGCCCCGCCGAGGCGCCGGGGCTCCCGGCCGTTTTTCCCCGAAGCCACGTCGAGAGGTCGCAGGGGCGACGGCTGACCTGTCCCCAGGAAATGACGGGAAGGCGTGTCATTTTAACACGGAAGGCGTCGATTTCACACCCTCCTCCGGAGCCCGCGGGCCGTCCGTGTGATTGCAAGTGCATGTGAACAAGTCTGTTATGTAGTTCTCATCGTTTCGGCACGGCGTGTGCTTAGCGGGAGTGTGGCGCGGTGGTCCTTGCCGGGCCCCAGAGTGCTCCTCCTGCCGAACGAGGCGAGTGAGATGAAGACGGGTCGACTGGACGGGAAGCGGGAGCCACGGGTACGCGGTCCGCTGCAGGGGATCGTGATCACCCAGGGTCTGGCGCCGGACGCGCAGCAGCCGAGAATCTCCGCGTTCATCTGGGGTGGGAAGGTCCGTCCCGCTCCCACGCTTCCTTATGGTCGGTGGAAGAGCGGGGGGTAGGCGCCCGTTTGTTTCCGACATCGTAGATGAACCTCCGGGTGGCTCCTGCCGCCCGGAGGTTTTTTTGATCCGGGCGGCTTCTAACGAAGCGGGCGCAGGAACCGTCCTATCCCGGAACGGTGTATGGCAGCCCGCGCTTCCCCGTTCCGATTTCGGCCGGGGTACGATCGATTTCGGAACGTCTTCAACACGAGGCGCAGGCTCCGTGTCCTCAAGTGGGTCGGATACACCGCACGACGGCGAGTTGGTACGACGGGCGACGCGGGGCGACGAACGCGCCTTCGGGATGCTCGTGCGGAAGTACCAGCGGGCTGCGTATGCGGTCGCCTACTCGGTTACGAGCCGGCATGAGGACGCCGAAGATGCGGCACAGGAAGCGTTCATGGTCGCGCTGGAGCGCCTCGAGGAGTGCCGGAACCCGGACCGTTTCGCGGGATGGTTGATGACGATCGTCCGCAATCGCGCTCGCAATCTGGTGCGTCGCGAGGTGTTGCGGGAAACCGACCAGGTGCCGATCGGGGCCAGTTCGAGCACTCCGGGTCCGGACCGGGAGGCGGAGTTGACGGAGTTGCAGGAGGTACTGCAGGTGGCGCTCGACACGCTACCCGAAGTACAGAGGGAGATCGTGTTGCTCCACGATCTGGAAGGTTGGAAGCACCGCGAGATCGCGGATCGCATCGGGCTCCCATCGGGGACGGTGAGATCGCATCTCCATTTCGCCCGCAAGGCGTTGAGGGAGGCCCTTGGGGCGCCTTCGAGCCCTGAAGAGGGACAAGGAGTCGACGATGAGTTGGACTGAGTGGTGGCGGCGTGGCGGGAGCGACGAAGTCGGCCCCGATGTGGATGTCGCGTCCGCCCTTGAGTCCGTGGATCCCGAATCCCGGGATCCGAACTACTGGATGCGTTTCGGCGCTCGCGTGATGCGGCGTGCCGGAACCGAACTGGCCCGCCGTCGACGGATGGCTGACCTGACCGTCGGCGACGTCTTGTCGGGCTGGGCGCGTGCGATACTGCCTACCGCGATCCTCGCGGCCGCGGTGGCAGCTCTGATCCTCATGCGCACGGCATCCGTGGCCGCACCCGTTCAAACGACGGTCGAAGATCTGCTCGTGGCCGGGCTGGAGGATGAGACCATCCCGGCGACCCTGTCGAGGGACGACGGGCCGGTCTCGATGGTGGCCTTCGCCGGAGAGCGCTTCTGATGGAGAAGAGGTCGCGCACCCACCTCCTCACCGGGCTGGTCCTGGTTGTGGTCTTCGGGGCCGGCATCCTGCTGGGCGTGGTGGTGGATCGGTCCGTCGCCGTTGCTTCGCCGCCGGATGTCGCGGTCGCGGACAGCGCCTCGGCGACGGCCTCGCCGGCTCGTCGTCGCCCTCTCTACGAACAGGTGGGCCCGACCGCCGATCAGATGGCGAAGATCGACTCGATCATAGGCGACTATCGGGAAGCGATGAAGGCGCTCCACGCCGAGTTCCGTGCGGCGTACAACCCGCGCTATGAGGCGCTGGTCCGGGATACGCGCAAGGCCATCGACGGCATTTTCACTCCCGCGCAGGCGCAGGCGTACGATTCACTGCTCGCCGACTACGAGAGGCGTAAGGCGGAGCGGGCGGCGCAGGGGACGGGAAAGGGAAAGGGGAACCGGGAATAATGGCTGTCCATCGCATCGTCACGGCGTGCATCCAGTCCTATGCCGCCGTGGCCGACTACGAATATGTCCAGGCCCGGGATCCGCTCGTGGCCTCATCGGGGAGGGGAATGTGAACGACGTGATCATCCGGACCGAGAACCTGACGAAGCATTACGTGCTCGGCGCTGAGACCGTGCGCGCGGTTCGCGGGGTGAACCTCGAAATCCGCGTCGGGGAGTTCGTGGCCATCATGGGTCCGTCCGGGAGCGGCAAGTCCACGTTCATGAACATGATCGGTTGCCTGGATACTCCGACGGAAGGCCGTTACTGGCTGAACGGACAGCTCGTAAGCGAACTCTCCGACGACCAACTCGCCCGGGTACGCAACAAGGAGATCGGCTTTGTCTTCCAGACATTCAACCTCCTGCCACGCGCCACGGCGCTCCACAATGTGGAGTTGCCGTTGATCTACGCCGGTATGGGTTCGAAAGACCGGCGCAAACGTGCCGAGGAAAAACTGGAGCTGGTCGGGCTCGCCAACCGAATGGACCACCGTCCGCCCGAGATGTCGGGCGGGCAGCGACAGCGTGTCGCCATTGCGCGTGCCCTGGTCAACAACCCCGCGCTCCTGCTCGCCGACGAGCCGACGGGAAACCTCGACTCGGTGACGAGCAACGAGATCATGGCCCAGATGACCGATTTGAATCGCGAGGGCCAGACGATCGTGTTGGTCACGCACGAGCACGACATCGCTGAATACGCGCGGCGGCAGGTGCATCTGAAGGATGGACTGATCGAGAAGGACTTTCTGAACGGGCATGTGGAGGCCCACGCATGAACATGCATATCACCCGGTGGGGGCTCGCTGCCGTCACTGCCGTCACCGTTATCGGATTGGCCGCGTGCGGCAGTGGCGAATCGGCCGAGGTAAAGCCCAAGATCACGACCGTGGAGGTCACACATGGTGACCTGAGCGTCCAGGCCGAAGCCACAGGGACGGTCGAGCCGGTGCGTACGGTCGAAGTGAAGTCCAAAGCCTCCGGCGAGATCCTCAAACTTTCCGTCGACGTGGGCGACTCCGTCGCGTCCGGCGCGCTGCTTGCCGAAGTGGACCCCCGCGACGTGCGCAACAGGTTCGATCAAGCCCAGGCGGACCGCGAGGTGGCTCGTTCGAGGACCGAGATCAGCAAGGCCCAACTCGGACGCTCCCAGGAGTTGCTGAAGGCGGGCGTGATCACGCAGCAGGAGTTCGAGGCGTCGCGTCTGGACTACGCCAACGCACAGGCGAACCAGGTCAAAGCCGAGACGAACTATCAGCTCGCCGACCTCCAGATGAGCGACGTGACCATTCGCGCGCCCATGAGGGGCACGATCATCTCGAAGACCGTCGAAGAGGGGCAGGTCATCCAGTCTGCCTCGGGCAACGTGTCGGGCGGCACCACGCTCTTCACGATGGCCAACCTCGATTCCATGCAGGTCCGCACCATGGTCGATGAGACCGATATGGGGCAGATCAAGGCCGGACAGACGGCGACCGTGAAGGTCGAGGCGTATCCGGACCGCAACTTCACTGGCGTGGTCGAGAAGATCGAGCCTCAGGCCGTGGTCCAGCAGAACGTGACCCAGTTCCCGGTCATCGTCAGCATCAACAACCGCGCGGGCCTCCTCAGGCCCGGTATGAACGCCGAGGTGGATGTTCTGGTTGACGAGGCCACCAATGCGCTCATCGTCCCGAACAACGCCGTGGTCCGCATGCAGGATGTCGGGCCGGCCGCCCTGGCGCTCGGCCTGGATCCGGACAAGCTCGACCCGCAGTTCATGCGCGGTGGTCGTGGCGCGGCCGGCGGCGCCGGCCAGGGTGGCGCGGGGAGTGCGCAGGCCGGAGCAGGGACGCCCACGTCAGCTGGAGGAGACCCGGCGCCGGGCCCACAGGCCCGGGCCGCGCGGCGCGGTCAGGGTGCCTCAGGCCGACCGGACAACCCGGCCTTCGATTCGTTGCGTGCCCGCGTGGCGCGAGGCGAGATCAGCCAGGACTCGATGCGTGTCCTCGCAACGGCGATGCGCACGGGGCGCGGTGGTGCCCCCACCGCCATGGGTGCGGACGGTGCTCCGCCGCGAGAGACTCGCGCGGCCGGGGTCTTCATCATGGGCGCCGACTCGGTTCCGACCCCGAAGGTCGTGCAGATCGGCCTCAGCGACTGGGACAACAGTGAGGTGGTCAGCGGTCTCGAAGGGAACGAGAAGCTGGTCATCGTCAGTGCCGCGCAGCTCCAGGCGCAGCAGCAGGAATGGCTCAACCAGATCCGCAGCCGCATGGGCAACAGCCCGTTCGGCGGCGGCGGCAGGAGGTAGACGGCGCCATGCTGATTTTCGAGATCATCGTCGTGGCGATGGCGGCCGTGCGCGCGAACGTGTTGCGCTCCGTCCTGACCACGCTGGGCATCATCATCGGCGTGGCCGCGGTTATCGCCATGGTATCCCTCGGCCAGGGCGCACAACAGCGCGTTCAGGATCAGATCAACCGGATCGGCACCACGGTGCTCACGATCCGTCCAGGTCAGCAGATGTGGGGAGGGATCTCGCGTGGAGACACGGAGATGTCGGTGGAGGACGCCGAAGCGCTGCGCTCGCAGACCGCGGGGCTGCTGACCGTATCGCCCGAGATCTCCTCGCGGTTGCAGGTCACATACTCGCGCTGGAACTCCAACACCCAGATCGAGGGGGTTTGGCCCGAGTACTTCCGCATCTATTCGCTCGCACTCGACGCCGGACGGCTGTTCAACGAGGGCGAAGTACAGGGGCGTCGCCGTGTGGCGGTGCTCGGCTTCAACATCCTTACGACCCTGGGCAACCAGACCGCGGCTGGGATGATTGGCCAGACGATCCAGGTCCGCGGGGTCCCATTCGAAGTGATCGGCGTCCTCAAGGAGAAGGGTGACGCCGCCTTCATGCGGCCCGACGATCAGATCTTCGTCCCGATGGCGACCGCACAGTTCCGGGTCTTCGGCGGCCGGCGCCGCATCAACGCGATCTACGCGGCGACCGCCACCACCGAGCAGCTCGACCAGGCGTATGTGGAGATCGACCGCATCATGCGCCGCCAGCATCGCATCAAACCCGGCGCCGAGCCGGACTTCAACGTGCGGAACTCGGCGGACCTGCTCGAGACGTTCAACTCCACAACGCAGACGTTCACCATGCTGCTTGCCGGGATCGCCGGTATCAGCCTCCTGGTCGGCGGCATCGGGATCATGAACATCATGCTCGTGAGCGTGACCGAGCGAACCCGCGAGATTGGCGTGCGCAAGGCGTTGGGCGCGACCAAGCGCGCCATCCTGTTCCAATTCCTGATCGAGTCCCTCTTTCTGTGCGTGATCGGCGGGATCATCGGCGTGGGTGCGGGCATCGGCGGTGCGGCCTTGATGACGCATTTGCAGAACTGGGACACGGTGGTTTCGGGCGGGGCGATTTTGATGGCACTCGCGTTCTCGGCCGGGGTCGGGCTGTTTTTCGGGATCTGGCCGGCGCAGCGCGCGGCACGTCTCGATCCGATCGTGGCCCTACGGTACGAATAACGGTGACGGAGATGCAGACATATATGAGAGGGCTTGGTATCCTTGCAACGGCGCTGGTCGTGGTTGCACCGGCGACGCTTTCCGCCCAACAGGTGGCGGACACCACGCGACCGGGACTCGTGCCGTACACGGTCGGCGAGGCCCTTCCTCCCGTGGAGGATGGCGCCCGAGTGGTGCCCTTGGGGCTGGACGACGCGATCGCGCGTGCGTTGAAGGCCAACCTGGATATCCAGACGGTGCGGCTCGATCCCGAGATCCAGCAGTACACGCTGCTTTCCGCTCAGGCGGCGTTCAGCCCGACCTTCAGCACGACGGTCGGCTACAACAGTCAACGCAGCCAGTCGACCAGCCAGCTCGACGCCGGCACGGGCATCGCCCAGGTCACGAACCAGATCGAGACGTTCAACACGTCTCTGACCAAACCGATGTCGTGGCTCGGTGCGCGCCTGAGTGCCAACTTCAACAACCGGCGGGTCGAGACCAACAGCGAGTTCACCACGCGGAACCCGAGCTTCAACTCGACGTTCAGCCTCAACTACTCGCAGCCTCTCCTGGCCGGTCTCAAGATCGACAACCAGCGCGCGACACTCCAGACGCAGGAGATCCAGGGCGAGATCACGGATCTGAGTGTGCGTAGCCAGGTCGCCAACATCACGAACCGGGTACGGCAGGCGTATTGGCTTCTGCGCGCGACGATCGAGCAGGTAGAGATCCAGCGCCGCAATCTGACCCAGGCCAATCAGTTGCTGTCGCAGGACAGCCTCCAGGTCCGTCTGGGACGGATGACCGAGGTCCAGATGCTCCAGGCCGAGGCCCAGGTCGCCAGCGCGGAGCAGGCGCTGCTCAACGCGCAGGTGCAGTGGCACAACCAGGAACTGGCGTTCAAGAGCCTCGTGGTCAGCGGTGCCGAGGACGAGTTGTTCGCGGAGACGATCAACCCCACCGACAAGCCGACGGACGAGGAGCACCTGGTCGATATCGACGCGGCGATCCAGGTCGCACTGGCCGATCGCACGGACATCATCCAGGAACGTCGACAGAAAGATATCTCCCAGGTGAACCTGGACGTGTCGAAAACCAACACGCTGCCCGATCTCACGCTGTCGGCCGGCTACTCCCTTCAGGGGGTGGGCGGCAACCTGTACCGCCGCGACGGGATCGGCGGTACGGCACAACTCGTGTCGCAGGGCGGCTACCTCGACGGCCTCTACTCGATCCGCGACCTGGAGACCCCGACGTGGAACGTGTCGCTCACAGGATCGTATCCGATCGGCACGAATCCCGCCAAGGCGAATCTGGAGCGCGCGAAACTCCAGATCAAGCAGACGGACCTGGCACTCAAGAGCCAGGAGTTGACCATCATCACCCAGGTCACCAGTGCGGGATACGCCGTGAGGAACGCGTACCTGCAACTTCAAGCGGCTCGGCGTGCCCGCATAGCGGCGGAGCGGAGCTTCCAGGGTGAGATCCAACGCTTCAACGTCGGCGCGGCCACGAACTACGAGGTGGTCCAATCACAGAACCAGTTGACCGCGGCGCGGCTGTCGGAACTGCAAGCGGTCATCAACCACGTGAACGCGATTGCCGAGTTCGAACGGGTCCAGCACTACGGCGGGTGAGGAGCGCTCCGCTACGGCCGGAGCATGAGCTTCAGCCGTTTGCCTTTGCGTACCACGGTGACGGGGGTCTGTGCCGATGCGCCGGCCAATCGGACGCGGACTTCCTCGATCGAGCGGACCGGGGTCAGCCCGATGTCGACCAGCACGTCACCGGGCTGGATGCCGGCCTGGGCCGCCGGCGTGTGCTCGGCCACGTCGACCACCAGCACGCCGGCCGCGACGCCGAAGTACTCGGCCAGTTCAGGGCGCAGATCGACGAACTCGGCTCCGGCCGCCCGATTCTGGCCGAGCAGGTAGGGATCGAGCGGGCGGAAGCCGGCGGGTGCTCCCCGTGCGTCCTCCGCGGCGGTGGCGCGACCGACGACCACGCCGTGGGGACTGAACGCTTCTCGACTCGCTGCCTGCTCCATCGCATCGCGCAACTCGATTGCACGCCGGTTCGCGTCGGCCATGGCCATGTCGATGCGCCGCAACTCGGGGTCCGAGGCGTCGATGCGGTCCTGTCCACCCTGCGCGGCGCTCGTCAATTCGCGGACCCGCGTTGCCTGACGGATGCGGAGTTCACGGAAGTGCTCGTTGAGGTTGTCCATAGCCTGGCGCAAGGAGTCGTGCGCCTCACCCCGGAAAATGTAAAAACCGAAAGGCGGGTGGATCTCTCCGGGTGCGAACGGTTCCGCCGCGCCGGGAGACGGTAGGCTCGGTGGGAACCCGGGCACGTTTTCGCCGGCGACGTCGTTTCCGACGCGCGCGAGACGCACACGGATAGAGTCCATCGCGTGGTACATCCGGTCGACCATGGAGTCTGCATGCACCGTGAAGGGCGCCCGCACCCGCACCTCGGCTTCGAGCGGTCGGGGCGAGGCCGTAAGGTCGACTTCGCGCGTGCGGCCTGCCCGCTGAAGCGTGACGTGGACCCGATCGCCCGCCCGGAGATCGGACGGGAACGACCGCGCGCCATTGATCGAAAGGATCACGTCACCCGAGCGGATGCCGGCTCGGGCAGCGGGACTGTCGTCACTGACGTCGGTGACGGTCACCGAGGTGCTCACCACTCCGTTGGTGCTCTGCGACGCGAGCACGTTGACCGATACGCCCACCCATCCCCGTTCGGCGGCCCACCGCGGGGCTGCGGGTGGCTGCGACCCGACCTGCTGGGCCGCTACCGGTGAGGCGACCGCCGGAATGGCGACGCCCGTGAGCGCGCCGAGCACCAGATATCGAAGCAAGCGGGTCATCGTCAGAACCAGTTGTCCTTCCTGTCGGACATCGTGCGGCGTGTGACTTCGCGTTCGGCCAGGGTCGAGGCCAGGAGGCCGTTGAGGAACGGGTCCGCCGGAGCCTGCCGAACGGCGGCCTGGCTGGCGGCCACGAGGTATTCGAGCGCCGCATACCGGCTCCGCGCATCGCCGGTCACGGACGCGTCTTCGGCGCCGCTCTGCGACATCAACTCGCGATAGCGGGTCATTGCGTTGACGTACCCCTGCTCGGCTACACGCACCGCCGAGGCCGCGTCGTCGACGGGGCTTGCACTGGCAGAGAGCGCGGGCTGTTCGCCCAGGGTCGACGCCGGCGCTCCACTGCGGAACATCGCCCCTCCGCCGACGACCGCCCCGCCCAAGAAGAGCGCCACGCCCGCAGCCGCCCGCATCCACGGGGGGGTCTGCGCCAGCGTGAGGCCCGCCAGCAGGCCGGGCGCCTCGATCAAACCTTCCGATCGCAGCCGAGCCTCCAGCACCTCCCAGTCACCGAGGGGTGGGCGGATCTCGGGCAGGGCGCCGAGAAGCCGAACCTGATCCCTCAGGATACCGAGTTCATGCGCACACGCCTGACATTCCGCCAGGTGCAAAGCCTCTTCCGGTCGCGGTGCTTCGTCCACCAGCCGCGCCAGCGCCTCCGTGTTCAGATGCTCCATGCGTCTGCTCCTGATTCCTCCGTGAAGCCCTCCAGGGCCGAGAGCATGTTGCGCATCTTTGCCCTGGCCTTGAAAAGCTGTGACTTCGATGTCCCCGGCGTCACGCCCAGCGCGTCGCCGATTTCTTCGTGGGTGTAGCCCTCCACGTCGTGGAGGATCAACACCTGCCGCATGCCTTCGGGCAGGTTGTCCAGCGCCTCTTCGAGCTTGCGTTGCAGGAGCGTGTCGCCTCCCCGCGGCCCCACGGGCACCTCGGCCGGGAAGGGGCCTTCCCGTTTCCGCCGCGTCTCCGACTTCCGGAGCGCCTGGAGCGCCGCGTTCACGGCGATCCGGTGCAGCCAGGTCGAAAAGCGCGAGTCCCCGCGGAACGACGGAAGCGCCCGGATGGCCCGGATCCACGCCTCCTGCGCGTAGTCCTCCGCCAGTTCGTCGTCCCCCGCAATGCGGCGCACGACAGCGAAGACCCGCGGCGCATACCGGTCATACAATGTCCGGATGGCGCGGGCATCCCCGTCAGCCGCCTGTCGAATGACCTGGCTTTCCGTCATGCCTCGCGAAGTTCGTTCGGGTACATGCCTTGGATGTCGGCGCATCGATGGATGGTTGCCTGACGCCGCCGTTTGCCGCTAGCCTCGCACCGAGACGCCCCGTCGCAGCGGCCGGGGCTGCCGCTGCCCCAAGCTACCCACTCCGCGTGACCCATGATCCGCTTCGACGGCCTGACCAAGCGCTACGGGCCAATTTCTGCCGTGCTCGACCTCACGTTCGAGGTGAAGCCGGGCGAGGTGTACGCGCTCATGGGTCCGAACGGGGCAGGGAAGACCACGGCGCTCCGTTGTCTGGCCACACTCCTCGCGCCCACCGCTGGCTCTGTATCCGTATTCGGGGCCGACTCGGTCCGTGAGCCTCTCGCGGTGCGCCGCCGGATTGCGTTCCTGGCTGCC
>JBBSOM010000019.1:0-13665 GCA_038259715.1 Longimicrobiales bacterium | reverse complement strand
GTCGCCCTGGTCGACGGGGACCGCCTCCACGTGGTGAAGAAGGCGGGCAAGATCGGCGCGCTGGAAGAAGAAGTCGCTCGCGATGCGCCGGCGGGCACCTGTGGCATCGCGCACACGCGTTGGGCAACGCACGGCGCGCCCAACGAGCCGAACGCCCACCCTCACACGTCGATGAACGGCGACATCGCACTCGTGCACAACGGCATCATCGAGAACGCCGATGCCCTCCGGACGCGCCTGCGGGGTGAGGGCTACACCTTTGTTTCCGAGACCGACACCGAGACCGTCGTCCACCTGATCGATTTCCTCTGGACGGACAGCGAGCCCCTCGAGAACGCGGTGGTCGAGGCGCTGCGGATGGTGGAGGGCACGTACGGGATCGCGGTGATATCGAAGCGTGACCCCGACAAGATCGTGGTCGCCCGACAGGGCAGCCCGCTGCTGATCGGCGTGGGCAAGGACGGGGAGATGCTCGCAGGCTCCGACGCTGCCGCGGTCATCTCCCATACGCGCGAGGTCGTGTACCTCGACGACGGGGACTACGCGGTGCTGACCCGGAAAGGGTACCGCACGTTCCACCTCGACCATGGTGAGGTACGGCGCTCGGTTCACCAGGTCACGTGGGACGTGGCGGCGATCGAGAAGGGCGGCTACGACCACTTCATGCTCAAGGAGATCTTCGAGCAGCCGAACAGCCTCCGCGACGTCATGCGGGGCCGCCTGCTCGAAGAGGAAGGCGACGCCCGGCTCGGCGGCATTTCCAACCATCAGTTCGACCTCGGCCGCATACGCCGCATCGTCGTCACGGCGTGCGGCACCAGTTGGCATGCAGGGCTCGTCGCCGAGTACATGATGGAGGAGTTGGCCCGCATCCCCGTGGACGTGGAATACGCGTCGGAGTTCCGCTACCGGAATCCGGTCCTGGAGGAGGGGACCCTCGTGCTGGCGATCAGCCAGTCCGGGGAGACGGCCGACACGCTCGCCGCGCTGCGTGAGGCGCGGCAACGGGGGGCGACCACGATGGGGATCGTCAACGCGGTGGGCTCGTCGATCGCCCGCGTCACGGAGTTCGGGATCTACTTGCACGCGGGTCCCGAGATCGGCGTCGCGTCGACGAAGGCGTTCACCAGCCAGATGGTTGCACTGGCGATGTTCACCCTCTATCTGGGGCGGCGGCGCCACCTTTCGGTCGTGCAGGGTCGGGAGATCGTCCAGGCGCTCAAGCGCCTCCCCGACCAGGTGTCCGAGGTGCTCGACCTCAACGACTCGCTGCGTGAACTCGCCGCCGAGTACAAGGATGCGAGGAACTTCCTCTATCTCGGTCGTGGCTTCCAGTTCCCGGTGGCGCTCGAAGGGGCGCTCAAGCTCAAGGAGGTCAGCTACATCCACGCGGAAGGATACCCGGCCGCCGAGATGAAGCACGGCCCTATCGCCCTCATCGACGCGGATATGCCGGTCGTCTTCCTGGCTCCGCGCGACTCGGTCTACAGCAAGGTGGTGTCCAACATCGAGGAGGTGAAAGCCCGAGGAGGCCGGATCATCGCCGTGGTGAGCGACGAAGCTCCGGAGCTCCAAGGCAAGGTCGATCACCTGATCCGGGTGCCGCAGACGATTCCGAGTCTACTGCCGGTGTTGACCACCGTCCCTTTGCAGCTCCTGGCGTATCACGTGGCGCTCCTGCGGGGCGCGGACGTCGACCAACCCCGCAATCTGGCCAAGTCGGTCACCGTCGAGTGAGGTCGGGGCCCGACGCAAGGGGCGGGTGGCGAGGAGTGTCGAGCATAAAGCAGGAGTTCGCTTCGTGAAGGTGGTGCTCCAACGCGTATCGAGCGCGAGCGTCACGGTCGGTAGGCGCGTTACCGGTGAGATCGGCCGGGGTTACCTCCTGCTCGTCGGCTTCCACGAGGGCGACGTCGAGGAGGGACTCGCGTGGATGGCTGAGAAAGTGGTGGGGCTGCGCGTGTTTTCGGACGCCGACGGCAAGATGAACCTCGGTCTCGACGACATCGACGGCGATCTGCTCGTCGTGAGCCAGTTCACGCTGTACGGGGACACGCGCAAGGGACGGCGGCCGAGCTTCATCGACGCGGCTCCGCCGCCGGTCGCCATCCCGCTGTACGAGCGGTTCGTGGCCCTCCTCCGGGAGCGCGCGCCGGCGCGTGTCGAGACCGGGGTCTTTGGCGCCATGATGGATGTAGCACTCGTCAACGACGGCCCCGTCACGCTCATCCTCGAGCGCTGATGCGCGGTCCCCGCATCGTGCTTGCGTCGGCTTCGCCCCGCAGGGCGGACCTGCTCAAGCAACTCGGGCTCGGCGCGGACGTCCGGCCGGCGGACGTCGACGAGCGGGCGCTCCAGGGTGAGAGCCCGCCCGAGCACGTCGAGCGCCTCGCGCGGACGAAAGCGGAAAAGGTGGCTTCGTCCGTACGGGACGCACTGGTCGTCGGGGGAGACACCGAGGTGGTTCACGGGGGGCGCGTCCTGGGTAAGCCCGCGGGTGACGACGAGGCGGTCCACATGCTGCTCGCGTTGGCCGGAGGCGTCCACGAGGTGTTCAGCGGGATCGCGGTGGTGGGCGCCGACGGGACCTTCAGCGCCGTGGGACGCGCCGAGGTGCGCTTCCGGGCCTTCGACGAGCGCATGGCCCGCGCATACGTGGCCACAGGCGAGCCCCACGACAAAGCTGGAGCGTACGGCATCCAGGGCCTGGGAGCGGCGTTGGTGGAGGAGATCCGCGGTGACTACTATACGATTGTTGGATTCCCCATCGGCCTCTTCCTGGACGTCCTGGCCGACGCCGGGTGGCGCTACTCCTTCGGACGCCTCGATCCCCAGCCATGAGCATTCCGGCCGTCCTCGCGATCGACCAGGGCACGACGGGCTCCAAGTGCCTGGTGGTAGGCAAGGACGGCCGGATCCTCGCGCGCGCCTACTCGGAATTCACGCAGCACTTTCCCCGGCCCGGCTGGGTGGAGCACGACGCCGAAGAGATCTGGGCAGTCACGCGCTCGGTGGCTCGGGAAGCCCTCGGCGCCGCGCGGGACGCCGAGGTGTGCGCGATCGGGATCACCAACCAACGGGAGACGGTGGTCCTGTGGGACCGCGAGACCCTCGAACCGGTCCATCGCGCCATCGTGTGGCAGGACCGGCGCACTGCCGCGATGTGCCGGGAGTTGCGCGCGAGCGGAGTGGAAGGCGAGGTCCGGCGACGGACCGGGTTGCGCCTCGATCCGTATTTTTCGGGAACCAAGATCACCTGGCTGCTGCGGGAACGTCCCGAGCTGAGGCGCCGGGCCGAGGCGGGGGAGCTCGCCGCCGGGACGATCGACAGTTGGCTCATCGCCCGTCTCACGAACGGGCGCGTGCACGCGACGGACCGCACCAACGCCTCGCGTACGCTTCTGATGGGGGTGGAAGATGCGGCGTGGGATCCGTGGATGCTCGATCTTCTGGACGTGCCTGCCGAGGTGCTGCCAGAGATCCGTGCGTCGGCGGGTGACTTCGGAACCGCCTCCGGGGAGCATCTGGGCCTCGAACTACCGATCGCCGGGGTCGCCGGCGACCAACAGGCCGCCCTCTTCGGCCAAGGGTGTTGGAGTGCCGGCCTCGCGAAGAACACGTACGGCACGGGGGCGTTCCTCCTCCTCCACACGGGATCGAGTCCGGTTCCATCGGCTCACGGCCTTCTCACCACGGTCGCGTGTGACGAGCGTGGCGGGCTGGCCTACGCGCTGGAGGGCTCGGTCTTCATCGCGGGCGCCGCGGTCCAATGGCTCCGGGACGGACTGGGTCTGTTGCGCGCCGCGCCGGACTCCGAGACCGTCGCCCGTTCCGTGGACGGGAACGACGGCGTCTACTTCGTTCCCGCCTTCGTGGGGTTGGGGGCCCCACACTGGGAGCCCGAGGCGCGCGGGATGCTCGTGGGGCTGACCCGCGGCACCACCCAGGCCCATATAGTACGCGCCGCCCTCGAGTCGATGGCGTATGCGACCGAAGAGGTTCTGCGTGCGATGGAGGCGGACTCGGGTGTACGGGCCACGGAGCTCCGTGTGGACGGCGGGGCGTCCTCGAACGACTGGCTCATGCAGTTCCAGTCCAACGTGGTGGACCTTCCCGTGCGACGGCCGACCATGGTGGAGACCACGGCGTTCGGCGCTGCGGGCCTCGCGGGGATCGCGAGCGGCATCTGGCCGGCGGGAACCGACTTCCTGGCCTCCCAGGGCGAGGCGCGGTCGTTCCATCCGGCCATGGAAGGGCCCGAGCGCCAACTTGTGCTCGCCGAGTGGGCCCGAGCGGTGCGCGCCGCCATATCCTGGGCGAGAGAAGCACCTGCTGCGCCTTCCAGCCGTAGGGATACCGCTCGAGAGGACACCGGTTGAGGCCGCGGCCGACCGCGGACCGGCGGCGTGTCGAGGCCGCTCCAGGGGTCAGGTAGGTTCCGGACAGGGCCATGGGGGTTTTTCCCGACTGGCTCCGTATCCGGGAAGACCCCACATTTCCTTCGAGCGGAGGCGACCGGGACCGTGGGATGTGGCACGTCTCCCCGGTGTGCGCACCGGTCGGAACATCCGCCCGTACCGGGTGAAGAAATCACATTGTCGGGTCTGCCTACGCGGGCCCGGCGCACAAACGCGTCTAAGGCCGGGCGAAGGGAGTGACGTGTCATGAAGAAGCACGGACGGTTCATGGTCGGTCTGGTGGCGGTCGCCGCCGTCGTGACCTACCTCATCTGGACCGGGGTGAGCGAAACCATGGTCTACTACCTCACCCCAGCCGAGCTCATGGCCAAGGTCTCCACCGACCCGTCGTTCAAGAAGGTCGGGGTCAAGGTGAGCGGCCAGGTGATCCCGGGGAGCTACGAGCGCGTCGAGGGGCAACTCCTCCATCGCTTCAAGGTCCGGGATCTCACGGACCCGAACGTGACCTTCGAGGTCGAATATCGTGACGCGCTTCCCGACACGTTCACGGACGACACACAGGTTGTCCTCGAAGGACGGATGGACGCGAACGGGGTCTTCCAGGCCAATACTCTTCTCACGAAGTGCGGCAGCCGCTACGAAGCCGCGCCCGAGGACCTGAAAGGGTGACCATCCTGGGCGAGTTCGCTCTGTGGATCGCACTGCTCGCGGCGGTCTTCGGGATGTGGATGGGGTTCTGGGGAGGGCGGACCCAGCGCGGAGATCTGGTGCTCAGCGCAGAGCGCAGCATCTACGCGGTCTCGTTCCTCCTGGTGGTCGCGTCGTTGGGTGTGATCGCGGCCTTCGTCGGCGACAAGTTCGAATACTGGTACGTCGCCAGCTACTCGAACCGTGAGCTCGAGACGTTCTACAAGGTTGCGGGCCTGTGGGCCGGACAGCGGGGCTCCCTCCTCTTCTGGGCGCTCCTGCTGAGCATCTTCAGTTCCATATCGGTCTTCACGAACCGGCACAAGAACCGCGAATTCATGCCCTACGTCGTGGGCGTGCTCCAGGGCATCCTGACCTTCTTTCTCGTCGTCCTGCTCTTCGCCAAGGTGAACCCGTTCGAGAAGCTCGCGTTCGTTCCCGCCAACGGGCAGGGGCTGAACCCGCAGCTTCAGAACTACTGGATGACGATCCATCCACCTACGCTCTACCTGGGATTCACCTCCTTCGCGATCCCCTTCGCCTTCGCGATCGCCGCCCTCCTGAACGGCCGCCTCGATACGCGCTGGATCAACCTGACGCGGCGCTGGATTCTGCTGTCGTGGTTCTTCCTGTCCATCGGGATCGTTTTCGGCATGCGTTGGGCGTACGAGGAGCTCGGGTGGGGCGGCTACTGGTTCTGGGATCCGGTGGAGAACGCGTCCCTCTTACCCTGGCTGACGGCGACAGCATTCCTCCACTCGATCATGATTCAGGAGAACCGGGGCATGTTGAAGGTGTGGAACATGTCTCTAGTAGTGCTGACGTTCCTGCTCACGATCTTCGCGACATTCCTCACGCGCTCGGGACTGATCGAGTCCGTGCACGCTTTCTCCCAGGAACTTAGGATCGCGTACCTCTTCCTCGCATTCATGGGGACGGTACTTGCCGGTTGCGTGGTCTTGATCCTCTACCGCTTGCCCAACCTGCAGAGTGAGAACCGCATCGAGTCGTTCCTGTCTCGCGAATCTGCCTTCCTCTTCAACAATCTGATCCTGCTGGGCGCGGCGTTCAGCGTGATCTGGGGCACGATCTTTCCTCTCATTTCCGAGGGCGTGACGGGGCAGAAGGTGAGCGTCGGTCCGCCCTTCTTCCAGAAGGTCAACTTCCCGATCGGTCTGGCGCTCCTGGCGCTCGCCGGGATCGGCCCCGTCATCGCGTGGCGGCGGGCGAGCAAGAGGAACCTGCAGAGGAACTTCGTGGCGCCCGTCCTGGTGGGGCTGGGTGTGGTCGCGGTGATTTTCGCGCTCGGGGCGCATCACCCGCTGTCACTGACCACGTGGGGCCTGTGCGCCTTCGTGTTCGCAATTGTGGTCACGGAGTTCTGGAAGGGCACGCGGGCCCGCGCGCACATCGAGGGGGAGGGGTATGCGGTGGCGCTCTACCACCTGGTAACGCGCAACCGTCGCCGGTGGGGGGGCTACATCATCCATGCCGGCATCGCCATGATCTTCATGGCGTTCGCGGGGGCGGCGTACAACCAGGACGTCCGCAAGCACATGGTGCCGGGCGACACCCTGGAGGTGGAGTCGCCGATGGGGCACAGCTACACGCTGACGTACGAGGGGTTGTCCACGTCCCTTGGGCAGGGTCAACGCAACCTGTTGTGGCAGGCCATCGCGCTCATCTCGGTGTCGAAAGACGGCAAGCCGCTCCCGAACATGACCACCGAAAAGCGCCAGTATGTCACGACCGATCAGCCCATGACCGAGGTGGGGATCCGCTCGACGCCGGTCGAGGACCTCTACCTGATCCTGTCGGCGATCGACGACACGAACGGCGCGCTCAACGCCGATCCATCGGCGCAGGGCATCGATCTGCAGGTGCTGATCAAGCCGCTGGTGGGATGGATCTGGTACGGCACGCTCGTGCTCGCCACCGGCGGCCTCATCGCGCTCTGGCCCAGCGCGGAGAAGCGTCGGATCGTCGCGGATGCACCCTCGCAGGAGCACGTAGCGGTGGGAGCGGACTGACGTGGCCGTGTTTCTCGGAGCGGCTCTGGTGGCCGCGGCCGTAGTCCTCTTCCTCATCCAGCCCATGGCGAGGGGGCTCCACGCGTCCCTCGAGCGGCAGGATGACGAACTCACCGAGACGGAGGCGCGCAAGCGCGTGGCCCTGCTCGCGCTCCGCGACGTCGAATACGACTACCTCGCGGGCAAGCTCGACGAGAAGGACTATCGGTCGCTCAAGGGAGAGTTGACGGCGGAGGCGCTGGCGGCGCTCGAGGCCGACGAGATGGCGCGCAACGGCGGTGGTTCGGTGGATGCGGCGGCGCTCGAGGCGGAGATCGCCCAGGCGCGCCTGGGCCTGAAGCTGGGCTCCTACTGCCCGGAATGCGGTTTCGCGGCGGAGCCGGACAGCCGTTTCTGCTCTTCGTGCGGCCATACGCTTCAGGCCGCTCCGGCCGGCTGACGCTGTTTCTCTCGTGGAAGCCGCGACGCTTCCGGACCCGATGACGGTCCGCCGCGCTTCGCCCGCCCTTTCCGCCCAGGGTCTCACCCGCGACTTCGGCCTTGTCACCGCGGTCGACGGGATCGATCTCGAACTGGAGGCCGGGGACTTCCTTACGATCTTCGGGCCGAACGGGGCGGGGAAGACCTCCCTGCTGAGCCTGCTCGGCGGGCGCCTCAAACCGACCCGCGGTGCTGTGATGGTCGGTGGGGAGAAGCTCTCGTTCGGGGAGACTTCCTGGCGTCACCGCATCGGTGTCCTGTCGCACCAGACGTTCCTGTACCAGCACCTGACCGTGGCCGAGAATCTGAAGTTCTTCGGTCGTCTGTTCGGACTGCGAGACCTCGCGACGCGTATTCCCGAGCGGCTCGAACAGGTCGGACTGGCGGATCGGGCCGACTTCCCGATGCGCCAGCTCTCGCATGGGATGCGTCAGAGGGCCGCCCTAGCACGGGCTCTCCTGCACGACCCGGAACTGGTGCTGCTCGATGAGCCGTACACCGGCCTGGACCCGCACGCGGCGGTCGTGCTGCGCGGCGTCCTGTCGTCGCTGAAGGATGGCCGGCGTACCGTCGTGATGGTCACGCACAACCTCTCCCAGGGACTCGAACTCGCCGATCGCACGGCCATCCAGGTGCGGGGGCGCTTCGCGTGGGAGGGGGTGCGTGACACCGTCGATGCCGGCTCGTTCGAGCGTTTCTACCACGACGTCGTCGAGAGCCGGTGCCCATGACGTACCTCGGGCAGGTCTATGCGATCGTCTGGAAGGACCTTTTGCTGGAAGTGCGCACCCGGGAACGCATTGCGGCGATGGCTGCGTTCGCGGTTCTGGCGGGCGTGCTCTTCAGTTTCTCGATCGACGCGACCCTCGTGCGACCTCAGGATATCGCGGCGGGTTTGATCTGGATGACGCTCGTCTTCGGAGGGCTGCTCGGCGTCGGCCGCACCTTCTATCTCGAGGCCCAGGATGGCGCCTTCCAGGGCGTGCTGACGAGCCCGACACCGAAGGACGCGGTCTTTCTGGGCAAGACGCTCGCGAACTTTGTCCTGCTCTACATCGTCGCACTATTGGTGGTCGGAGTGTTCACGCTCTTCTTCGGGCTGCACCTCGGACAGAACCCCGGAATGCTCGCCCTCGCCTTGGGGCTCGGCGCGCTCGGCTTTGTGGCGTTGGGTACGCTGTTCAGCGCGATCGCTTCCGGCACCCAGATGGGGGAGACCTTGTTGCCCATCCTGGTATTTCCGCTTCTGGTGCCGATGGTGATCTACGGGGTTTCGGCGACCAACCGCATTCTGGCGGGGCGGCCGTCCGAGGAGGTCTCCGGAAACCTCCGTATGCTCGCCGCCTTCGCCGTCGTCGCCGTTTTCGCCGGCGCGGGCCTGTTTCGATTCGTCGTGGAGGAATGATGCCGTCCAGGAACGTGCGTACCGCCGGTGGCGTCATGGCGGTGCTCGGAGTGCTGGGAATCCTCCTGCTCCACTGGATGGTGTTCTTCTGGACACCCACCGAAGCGAGCATGGGGGTCATCCAGCGCATTTTCTACATTCACGTGCCATCCGCGTGGGTGGCATTCTTCGCGTTCGGCATCGTGGCCCTGTGCAGCGCGATGTACCTGTGGCTCGGAGATGAACGATTCGACCAGGCGGCGGCCTGCTCCGCCGAAGGCGGCATCGTCTTCACCACCATCGTGCTCCTCACGGGACCGCTGTGGGGCCGGGTGGCCTGGGGTACCTATTGGACCTGGGAGCCGCGCCTCACGCTGACGCTGTTGCTCTGGTTCATCTACCTCGGCTACTTCATGGTCCGCTCCTCGACCGAGAACCCGGAGAGGGGGAAGCGCTTCGCGGCGGTGGTCGGGATCGTCGGCGCCCTGGACATCCCGCTCATCCATCTGAGCGTGATCTGGTTTCGGTCCCTGCACCCCACGGCCGTCGTCATGAAGCCCGAAGGTCCGACGCTGGCCCCGTCCATGTTGATCACGCTCATGGTGGGCCTGGTGTCGTTCACATTGCTCTTCCTGGGCGTGCTGATCCTGCGGTACGCCATCGAAGTAGCCTCGAGGGTCGTCGCTCTTCGCGAGCGACGGGCCTGACGCATACGATCCGAGGAAAGCCCCATGCCGCTGTCCAACCGAATTCTCCGGCCTGTTTCCGCAATGCTCCTTCTCCTGACGTCGACCGCGCTTCGGCTGTCGGCCCAGACGATGCCGGGGGAGGTTGTGGCCTCCCAGAGCTTGCGCGCGTACCACTTCGTGTTCGTAGCGTACGCGCTCGCGTGGATACTCGTGCTCGGTTGGGTCGTGACCGTGGCACGTCGGCTGGCCCGCCTTGCCCGCCGCCTCGAAGACTGACGGAGGTACGGGTCGGCTCGATCGGGCTCGTACATCCGGCCGTCAGGCGCGACTCCGTCCCACGGACTCTTGGCACACAACTCGCGATTTCTCTAGATTAACAGCATACGAGCCAGGGTTCCCGTGGGCCGCGACGTACAAGTGCGCGTATTCGCTGCCCGTCTCGACTCAAGAGGGAGGAGAAGCGATGAGTAGGATCTCTAAATGGATCTCTACGCTGAGCCTGGCGGCGCTGGTGGCAGCCCCGCCGGTGAGTGCACAGACGACCACCATGCCGAGCACGCTTCGCTATGGGTCAGGCCTCATCGACATCCCCGTGGCGGATGTTCTTCCGCACATGGCCATCACGGGGACATTTTCGGGCTTCTTCGTGAAGATCGACCGGAACGCGTTGGTGGGTCCGACGGGCGACCCCGCTGGATTCGGGGGCGGTGTCGACAAATTCTACAAGGATGCCTCGGTCGCGTTGGGTCTGTTCGACCGTGTGGAAATCGGAACGACCCTCCAGTCGTTCAACGACGCCGATGCCGGCGGCAACATATGGGGGCTTTTCGGACGCGTTGCGATCCTGAAACCCCAGAATCAAGGCATCGGGCTTGCGGCCGGCGCACGGTATGTGACCGCGCCCGAATTCGGAGATGGGCTGGACTACCAGCCTTCACGGTTGGGCTTCCCCGATAGGCGCTTCCGCAACTACGCCGGTAGGCAGGACATCAACTCCGAACTGTCGCTGTACGGGGTGGCCTCCGCGCACTTCCGAGGCTTCGACGGCGGTTTCATTCCCAGGCACGACCTGACGTTCTCGCTCGGGTACGGCACGGGTATGTTCCAGGACGACGCGGATCTCAACATGTACGAGTACGTGTCGTCGCTCGGTTGGTTCTTCGGATCGGCGATACACTTCGGCCTCGGCGACAACTCGATCCTGACCTTCATGGGCGAGTACAACGGCTTCGACGTCAACCTGGGAACGCAGCTCGACCTTGGCGGGATCCGCGTCGGAGCGATGGCTCTGGGCACCAACTACGGAAAGCCCGCCGGTGGATACATCAGCCAGTACAAGATGCCGAAGCTGGCGCTGCTGGGGTCGGTTGCGCTCTGCCCGTCGGGTGGGAGCTTCCTGTGCAAACCGAAGCTGATGGAGCGGCCAGAGCCCGAAGTGCGGATGATGCCCGCACCGCCGCCGGACACGGTCGTGGTCACGCGCGAGCGTGAGGTCGAGCGTCCGCTCCCGTCCGGTACCCCGGCCATGGTCTGCCTGGCCACCGGCGAGAACGTGCAAGTCCAGGTGACGGCGCAGGGCGACACGCTCGTAGGTCCGGGTCGCGCCAGCATCTCGACGTTGCGGCCCGGGGTGGTTTTCGCGGGCACGTACGCCGAAGGGATGGATTGGTACACCAGCGACCAGCAGGTGACGTTCGAGAAGCGCAGCTATGCGCGCTCGGGCGGTGAAGTCCGGATGGACTGCGCGCAGATCATGCGCGTCGGCGAGAACATGGGCGTGCCGCTCTTCGCGATGCGTGACGCCGCCCGTCCGTTCCAGACGCTCTACGTGCCGGTGCGGCCGGGGGTCTGGCAGGCATACGAGACCGGGCTCCGCCGGACACGCGGACAGCAGTAGCCATTGGTCTTCAGTTCGTGACCCGTGGGCCCGTCCGGCTTCGTGCCGGGCGGGCCCACGGTGCTACGAGGGGCCGCTTGGAGTTCTCCAGGCACGCCCACGCACGCCGGCCGGGGCGGGGCTACGGAGCCGGAGCTACGTAACGCTCGAGGAGCCGGTTTGTGGCGTCGAGGACCGCCATCGCGACGGTCCGCAGGAGGTTGGTATCCTCCTCGCACGCGGCACAGCCGAGCAACTTGTAGGTGTGTTCGTTGGCTTCGCCGTTTGCCCGCACCACCACGACCCACCCGTCGAAGGCTCGCACGGCCTTCACTCCGACCATGTCGAGGTGCACACGATTGCTGGTCGCCTCGGTCGCCGCACTGAGCGCCGCGTCGGCGGAGGCTCGGAGGCGGCCGTGATGGGTCTCCAAGCCCTCCGCAGTGTGCTCGATCGTCTTACCGCACCACTCGAGGCGTACGCCGATCCGACACCGACCGTCTGGCCCGGTTTCATGCACGAGTTCCTCGAACTTGAGGCGCTGGCGTTGGGGTTCCGCGTTCGTGGCTCGGCTCCGGAGTATGCCATTGAGGGGTGAGTGACCAACTTCGGCGGTGTGGAGCCAACCGTGCAAGGGGTCCCCCTCGGGCATTCCGGAGACCCGGTTGCCCACCTACCTTGCGCACATCGAATGAGGACCCGGTGGACTTTCGCTTTATCTTCGGGTTTCGTACCTTGGGACCGCTTCCGCTCGGGCGGGGGCCCCGAGTCCCCCAAACAGAGGCATGAGATGGCGACCGACGTCGGCGAGCAGAAGCAGAAGGCCTTGAGCACGGCCATCACCCAGATCGAGCGCGCCTACGGGAAGGGCTCGATCATGCGCATGGGAATCGATGGCGCCAAGGTCTCCCTCGACGGGATCTCCACGGGCGCGTTGAATCTGGATGCCGCGATCGGCATCGGCGGAATACCCCGGGGGCGGATGAGCGAGATCTACGGACCGGAGTCTTCGGGTAAGACGACACTGTGTCTCCATGTGATCGCCAACGCACAGCGATTGGGAGGGATCGCAGCCTTCATCGATGCCGAGCACGCCCTGGATATCGGGTATGCCCGTAAGCTCGGTGTGGACGTCGACAACCTTCTGGTCTCTCAGCCGGACACGGGGGAACAGGCGCTCGAGATCGCGGAGGTGCTCATCCGCAGCGGCGCGGTCGACGTCGTCGTCATCGACTCCGTGGCGGCCCTGGTGCCTCGCGCCGAGATCGAAGGGGAGATGGGGGATACGCACGTGGGCCTGCAGGCCCGCCTCATGAGCCAGGCGCTCCGCAAGCTCACCGGTGCCGTGAATCGTTCGCACACTTCGTTGATCTTCACCAACCAGATCCGCGAGAAGATCGGGGTGATGTTCGGCAGCCCCGAGACCACCTCGGGCGGGCGCGCCCTGAAATTCTATGCGTCCATACGATTGGACATCCGGCGTATCGGGGCGATCAAGGATGGGCAGGAGATCATCGGGAACCGGACGCGGGTGAAGGTCGTGAAGAACAAGTGCGCACCGCCGTTCCGACAGGCCGAGTTCGACATACTCTACAACGAGGGGATCAGCCACACGGGGCTGCTCGTGGACCTCGGGGTCGAGCAGAATGTCGTGGACAAGTCGGGCTCCTGGTTCTCGTACGGGGACCTTCGTCTCGGACAGGGGAAGGAGAACTCCAAGCAGTTCCTGATCGAAAATCCCGACATCTCGAAGGAGATCGAGGACAAGATCAAGGCGGCGCTCGGAGTGACCGGTGCCAGCCACGGGTCGTTGGACCCGGACCCCGATGCGGGCGGGGCCGACTCTTCCGGCGACGACGGGTAGACGCGACCTACCTCGCTCGCCGTTGAGCGGCCTCTGGGCATCCGGTTACCTTACCGCAGCACGTTCGGTCCAGGATCCACCACCTGACCGCCGTAGGTGACCGCTCTCCACACGCCCATGCGCCGACCATGAAGGCCGCCGAGATCCGACAGACGTTCCTCGACTACTTTCGCGAGCGCGGACACGAAGTGCGCCCGAGTTCGTCGCTGGTCCCTACCGACGATCCGACCCTTCTGT
>JBBSOM010000018.1:0-13933 GCA_038259715.1 Longimicrobiales bacterium | reverse complement strand
TGCGCGCGGCCGGCAGAGGACCGCACATGGCCCGGCTCGACGGTGCGGCGATACGGTCCCGATACTGACCGTCCCCCGACTCGCCGAAGCGCATTCCCGTGGGGAGAAGCGGCGCCGGCGGTTCGTCCGGACCCACCAACGGGTCCTCCAACACCTCGAGGCAGGCGTCGAACACCGAGTCGTCGACGCCGCACCGACCGGTCCACGCGACCTCGTGGTAGAGGAAGCCCAACCCCCACCCGCACGGCGACTCGAACTCGTCCGATCCGATCGCCCGGATGCGGTTCGTGAGAAACGGCACAGTCAAGGTCCCCATCCGCGACTGCCAGAGGTCGCAGCCGAGGGCGTTCGCGAACGTCGCCACCGCGGTCGCGCAGTCGGTGCAGTTGACGAAGGGACCCCATCCCGGCCCTCCCTCCACCCGCTCCAGAAAGGCGGCGAGATCGAAGTACTCGTAGTTCTGGCCGAGGGAGTACATGGTGGGCGCGCCCAGAGGACATCCGTACTCCAACGTCCGATCAGTTCCCAACCTGAAAATTGCCCTGGTCACGGCGCTGGCGGCCTCGTCCCGGGTCGTGGCCCCGGTGGCCCACCGGCACGCCAGGTCGAGTACGGAGGTCCACGGAAGTGCATGGTTGGTCGCGGTGGCCGGCTGCTGCGTCCAGGGCTCGGTCGGTGAAGCCAACACGACGTAGATCCGGTGCTCGGTCCGGGCCATGTCGACCCAGGGGGCCGCCGCTTGAACGCGGCATTGCCATTGCCAGGAGATGTCCTCGACGCCCACGCCGTGGTCATGAAGCCGGGAGTCCTCGAGTTCGAACGGCACCATGCCCGTCGAGCCGTCGGACCGGAACGTGACGACGCGGGCCTTGGGCTGCCCAAGAAGCGCGGGGCTCCGCTCGAAGCTGGCCTGCCAGAGGCGGTAGTATTCGGAGTAGGTCAGATAGGTGAGGTACTCGGGCAGGCCCGTGAACCAATACCAACGCGGCCAGACCAACTGGGGTTCGGGGAGATAGGCCGGACGTCCCGGCCACCCGGTACTCCCGGCGGGCACGGCCCGGATTTCGACCGAGGAGACTCCCGGGTCGATCCGCCGGAATTCCGCATGGATCACGAGCTTCCGCCCGAGTGTGTCCGCGAGCGAGTATGCGGCAGGGGCGTCCTGCGGACCCCAGGTCGACCCCACCTGCCATTCCGGAACCCGAACGGGCGATAGCCCGCTGCGTCGGAGGTTCAACGCGCCGTCTTCCGCAGACCGGCTGTCGTGGTTGAACCGCACCGCGCTGATGAAGACGCCCATCGTCCCGGCCCCGCGTCGGCTACGTGGATCCCGTGGACCGGTGCTCTTCCAGCGCCGCGGTCACCGCCTGGGTCGCCTCGCCCGCCCCTGAGCGGTAGAGGTCCCGCAGTTCCTTCCACGCGGCTTCGGTGGCCGACTCGAATCGATCCGACGCCTTCGAAACGCGGCCGTCGCCTTTCTCGTCCTTCCAACTCGCCGCAATGGCGTTGACGTAGTCCTCGAGGGCGCGGGACGCGCCCTCCTGCACCTTCGCGTGATGAGCCTGGAGCGCAGCCACGTAGGATCGGCTCGCTTCGATCGCGCGCGCCGATGCATCCGGGTTCCTCAAGCGTTGGTCCAGTCGATTTACGAAGTCACGGGAGAGTTCGTCGATGGTCTCCTTCGCTCCGGACGCCGCCTCCAGGTCCGCCAGGAACTGCTGATAGAGGTCCTCCACCGCCTTGCGCTGATCGGGATCGGTGCCCGTCAGTTCCTGGATCGCCGTGTAGTAACGTGTGACCGAATCAGCCAACTGCCCGTCGGAGTGATCTTCCGTCGAGAGCGTTCCGACGGTCTGGAGATAGGTGTTGTACGCCTTGTTCTGCTGACCGGCAACCGATTCGTATCGCTTCGCCACTTCCGTGAGGAACTCCTCGGTCGCGTTCTGATGATCGCGCCGGAGGCGGTTCTGCCCGTTCTGAATCCGCGCGACGTAGCCCACCTGGATTTGCTGGAGCCGGTGCTGGAGTGCGTCGATCTGGGAGGTTGTGGCTGTGGCCGGCCCGGCCGACGCCGACCGCTCCGCGTCCGCGGCCTTCTCGTCTTTGCCGCTGTCCTTTTTGTTCGTGGCCGACGTAGTCCTCTTGGCTTTGTCTCTCGACCGGCGGGTGGGCTTCGAGGGTGGGGTCCCCTTGGTGTCAGCCATGGGTCGTACCTCGTGGTAGGGTGAGGTCGGGCGGGTTGCGTCCGTCGGTGCGCCTGCGGTGGCGGACCGTATGCAGAACTCGCCGTAGGTTGGGTCGACGCGGCGATCGGCCGATTCGCCGCTCGGCGGGATCAGCGCGGTCCGATCGGCGAAGTGTGCAATATTCGCGACGCCGTTCTGCGATGCAAGGAGTTCGTGCGTGTCATGGGGCCGAGCGGCGCAGGGAGACAACCGCCGGCTCACGACCCGACACCGTCCCCTTGCTCCGACAGCGCAGTACGCACGATGATCCCCGCGACACGACCCTATCCCCGAGGTGCCGATGCCCGACCCCGGCGACGCGCCCGCCCCCTCGCGGGAGGCGGCGATCCAGGAGGCGATACGAGTGATCGGCTCGGCCGACACGCAGGACTGGCTGATCACGCCCGCAGGCCACGCGCAGAGCTACGCCGAAGCGGCGCCGGACCTCGCGGCGGTCCTGCGCACCTCGGCCGTGGTCGTTGTGGCCGAGCGCTTCGAAACGCTGGATGCCCGCGCGGTAGAGGACCAGCGGTTTTTCAACACGATTTCCCGGCGCGCGCGGCTTGCCGTATTCTGGGCGGGACTCGCTTCGGCGCTCCTCCTGGTCGGGGGGAGCCTGAGCGGGACCTGGCCCACTGTCGCCCGGGGGCTCATCCTCGTATCGGCCATCGGCGCCGTGCTTGCTGGTGCGTTGGCCACGATGTGGATCCAGCGGGTCAAGCAGGGCCGGCTTCTCGAACGTTGGATGACGGCACGTGCCGAGGCGGAGACGGCGCGTATCCGCTACTTCGACGTGGTGACGGGTTCGAGTGGCACGGCAGCCCCGAACCTCCTGCTCGAGTACTTCCGCCGCTACCAGTTCGACGTGCAACGGGCGTACTACGGAGGCCGCAGCGACCAGCACCGGCGCGCCGCGGACCGCGCGCTCGACCAAAGCACGCTCGGCGTCGCGGGAGGCAGCATCGCGACGGGCCTCGCGGGCGTCGGTGTGGTGCATTCGGCCTGGACCTCGCTGGCGGCCGTGGGGCTCGCCGGGCAGGCTTGGTCGGCGCTGGTCGCCAACACGGAGGCGACGGCTCAGAACGGCCGGAACGCGGAGCGGTACGGTCGCACACGCCTCGCCCTGGACCACATCTACGAGCGCCTGGACGAGGTGCGCCGCGCGGTTGCCGATGGACATGCCGAAGTGCTGACGGAGTTCGTTCAGGCGGTGCACGACCAGCTCTCTCTGGAGCACCGCCAATGGATCGAGGAGATGCAGGCCGCGGGCACGGCGATCGGCCGGCTGGACGAACTCCTCGCCCGGTACCGGGACGGAGGGAAGGACGCCGCCGATGACAAAAGGAGCGAGCCACGGACCTAGCTGAACAGCTCGATCGGAGCCGCCCGTTCACGCGCGGCGCGTACCTGGCCGTCCTGCTCCTCGCCACACTCTCGTCGCTCCGTCCAGGCGGTCCGGGGCTGCACGGGCTCGGCCACATGCTCCACCCTTCGTTGTCGCCCCGCGACGTCATCGACGGGGCCCGCAACGTGGTCCTCTTCGCCGGATGGGGGCTCGTGTGGATGATCACCGCGCCCGCCGGACGTTCCATGGTGAGCTTTCGGAACGCGGTGCTGTCGGGAGCGTGCGTGAGCGCCATGGTGGAGGGAGCACAGCTCTTCTCCAGCACGCGCACCGCGAGCGCTTTGGACATCCTCACGAACACCACGGGCTCCTTCCTCGGCGCGCTGGTTCTGGTGGTCCTTGTGATCTCCGTGGCCCGCCGGCGCGGCGCGCGATCGTTCGTCGGGCTCCCGGCCATCGTGTTCGCCCTGGCCTACGGCGTGTCGGCTTTCGGAGAGGCGCTGGTGCCGCTCTTCCGACAAGACGGGCTGGCCGACGTGTACGGGAGCCCCCTCGGCCGGTTGCAGGGGGCGTGGGACACGTTCACGTGGAGCTCGTTGGGGAGCATTCCGGTCACGGACATCCTCCTGTTCGCGCCGGCCGGTGCCTTCGCTGTCGCCGCGCTGGTCGAGGCCGGTCGTGGATATCGAAGGACGAGTTGGTGGGTGCTCGGAGTCGGATCGGGCCTGGCCGTCGTCGCCGAGGTCGGCCACGGCCTTCTGGGTCTGCCCATCGACGCGGGGGCGGTCCTCGCGCATTGCGTCGGCGTGGGGGGTGGGGCGTTCCTGACGGCGTGGGGGCTGCCGCGCCTGACACGCCACGCACGCGGTCGGGCACGGCCCGCCATGCTCCTGTGGACCTACATGGCGATCCTTGCTCTCTGGGCACTGCGTCCGTTCGCACCCGAAACGTCCCTCGCGGCCATCGGGGCCAAGCTGACCGACGACTGGTGGATCCCCCTTCGGTTCCTGGGGGACCGCGTCGACCTGTTCAGCGTGACAGACGTCGTTTCGCCTTTCTTCCTCTACCTCCCTCTAGGCGGGCTGCTCGCAGTGTGGCCGCTGGCCCGCCGCGGCCCGCTGGCGGGCTTCTGGCCGGCCGTGTACCTCGCCGCCGGCACCGAATTTTTCCAGGTCCTGATCGAGGGACGGCTCCTGGACTCCACCGACATCCTCGTGCAGGTCGCAGGTGCGCTGGTCGGTTGGACTGTCCTTCGACGCGCGGGCTTCGAGCCCTATGGGTCGATTCTGGAGTAGCGCTCGGAACCCGGGCCGAGCGCTTCAAGGTCGTGCTGCAGCTGGAGAAGGGGACGCTGAAAGAGGAGAATCGGACCGTCGATGAGGCGGCGCTGGCGGCACTGAAACCACGATCCCACGTCGACGATCAAACGCACCTTTCAGCTGAAACGTCCGGGCGGATGTCGTTCGACGCGCCGCGTGCACACGTCGCGCTCATCGTTGCTGCCAGGGATGAGCATCAAGTTCATCCGGAGCATCGGTCTCACCTCCACCGGCAACTGCCGGCCTTGGTCCAGCCGCGCGCTAGGGCGTCTTCTTCGCGGCCGACGCCTTCGCCACGGGCGCTGCCTTCTTGACCGGCGCTGCCTTCTTGGCCGTTGTCGCCTTCTTGGTTGTCGCCGCTTTGTCAGCCGCTGCCGCTTTCTCGGCCGGTGCAGCCTTCGCGGCCGTTGTCGCCTTCTTGACGGGGGCCGCCTTCTCGGCGGTTGCGGCATCCTTGGCCGGCGCCGCCTTCGGCAGGTCCCGCCGGCGCACCACGACCGGTACCGCCCGCTCCGACAAGCCCGGCACGTTCACCTCGCCGCGATAGCTTCCGCCGTCCGGAATGTCGGTGGTGACGTCGACGGCCAGGACAACCTGCGCCTGGCCTCCCGCGGGAATGTTCACGCTCTTCGGGTCGGCACGCACCCCGAGGTCCACGGTTCGTCCATCGGGTCCAGTGAACAGCGAGGGCACGACGGGCGCGGTAGCCTCCCGGTCGAGATCGTTACGCACCACCACGACGGCGCGCGCCTCGGATCCGGCCGGACCTTCGAGAAGAAGAGCTGGTGTAACTCGCCGCTCGGCCTCGGCGGCTTGAGCCCTCTCGGCCGCCTTGTGTCTTGCGGCAGCCGGGGTCCCTGGAATCCATGAGAAGGGAGCATCTCCCCACACCTTGGACATGGTCTCCACGTATTCGGACGCGGCACGGTTCATGGCGTCCCAGTACCGGAGGTTAGCGTCGAGCGCCCGTTTCAGAACGTCCTCAACCTGTGTCCGGTCAGCCATTCGCATCCACCGGCTGGCGGCGCACACAACTCCGTTGGCAGTAGAAGTGGTCGTACCAATGGTGCCGGTAGTCCGGACAGTCGTCCACGGCTACCTCGTGGCAGGAATCCAGGCCCGTCGGACCGACGCTTACGATCCACCGCAGCACATGATCGCGGCACCCCTCCACCCAGATCAGGTTCTCGAACGAGCTTCCGCGCTCGGTGCCCTCCGGAACCTTGCGGCAGATCTCGATGGTGCCGCGAGACATCGGCTCCAGAGTCAGCGCCGTCGGCTCCACGGTGGCTCCTGGAGCACCTTCCACCCGCGCCTGGATCGTGTGGCGCACACGGTCGCAGTTGGTCACCACCAGACGAATGCATGCCGACGAGCAGGCGTCGATGTAGCTCTGACACTCGCCCAACCGGTCGGGCATCCAGCACGGATCCGGTACATGGCAGACCGGTTTGGGGGCAGCCTTCTCCCACGCCTTCCAGGCGTCCTGGATGGCCGGCGCCTTGGTGCCGGTCCAGGCCTCGTAGATCCCCCGGCCCAACTCCATCTGCGATTTCAGGAGACCGAAAAAGGCCGAGGGAACGTCTCCCAGCACTTTGACGGCCGCGGTGTCTTCGTCACCCATCGTCTTGCTCCGCTACGGTTCTACTTGGGCTTTCTTTCCAGGGCGATCTTCTTCTCGGCGATCTTCTCGACCGGTGGCGCCTTCTTCTTGGCCGGCGCCGTCTTGGTGGCAGGCGGCGTACCGGCCTCAGGAGTCTTTGCCGCACCCGTGGCCTTCGGCGCGCCCGTGTCTTCCTCGGGGTCGTCCACGACCGTGATCGTGACGGGATACACGAGGTTGGCCACCTCCCAATTGCCGCGGTAGGTACGGCCGCGCTCCACCGTGGCAGGGATGTCGAGCAGGATCCCGATCGACTGCATACCCCCGGCCGCTACCTCACACGCACCCTCCTGAACCTTCACCTTGACCAGGCCTGGATGGGCCTGGGCCAGGTTGTCCGCAATCACGTCGACGCGGCGCTGGCCCTCGGCCAGCCCGTCGTGATACGCGAGGCGGAGCGCGCGCTCCACACCGCCCTCCATGAAGACGCCGAACGCGTGGACCGCGCGGATCGGGATGGGGACGTTGCCGCTGTTCAACACCGTAATGTCGGCGCCGACGAGGTCTCCGGGATGCACCGAAACTCTCAACTGCTCAGGGATCACCCTGAGTCCCGGGGCGGCCTCGACTTCGAGTTCCACAGGCCTCTCTTCCTCTCCGTACCGGAGCACGCCCTTGTACGTCCCGGGAGCCAAGTCTGCCGGCAACGACAGGCGGAGGATCCTGGGATCGGCGTCGTGGGACACGGAGGCCTCGACCATCTCCTCCTCGCCGGGCCTCGCGTACGCCACGTGCACGTCCGACTCGAAGTCACGGCGATCGGGCACCACACCCGTGAGACTCTGGGGAATCCCGCGAAAGCGGAGTGGGGCATCGCCCGCCCTTCCAGCAACCATCCGTTTACCGTGGTTCCCCGGAACCAGCGGCAAGCTCGGCCACCGACACCCTGCCGACGTCCAGATTGCCTGGCTCCTGCAACTGGATCCTCGGCCCGCACACTTCGCAGGGATTCGGGCGATACGGCTCGGTGATCACCTGGGCCTCGCCGCACAGGCGGATCGCCCCGATCTCCGTGCCCCACAGCGAGAATCCGACCGCAAAGTCCGCGGGCAGGTGGGTGCGTACGGACGGGATCTCGGTCAGGCGGATCTCGATGGGCTCGAAGGCGACCGGAATGCGCGCGACGTTGTCGACGCTCAGGCGGAGGGTCGGAAACTCATCGACCTCGATGTTGACGGTCGGAAGTTCGGTGACGGCAAAGGAGAAGGAGTAGGAATCCGGAACTCCTTCGGCACGCACCCTGAAGGGTTGCGCTACCCCTACCTGTGTGACGAACGGCTGAGGAATGCTGACGCTCACGCGATCGGCCTCCGGGTGCGGTGTGGCGGGAATGATCGGCGGGGCAACGACATTTCAACCTTCACCACGTTACAAGCGAAGTCAAGAGGAATTGGGGCGATGATCAGCGTTTGGCGGGTCTCCGGATACCTCGACGGCTCATCGCAGCTCTGAGCGCGCCACAGCCCTCGATTCCTTGCCCGGCATGCGCTCGCCTTCGTACGTTGACGGCCCTCATGGGTACTCGTTGTGCCCTTCGCGTACCCCCCTCACCGTTTGTGCGCCCCCGGATGCCCGCCTCGGACTCGCCTCCGCGCGAAGCCCCTTCCCCACCCGACCCGTCCGACCCCCGCGAAGACGATGACGCGGTGGCCGTGGTGCGGAAAGCGGGAACCCCCGCCGCGGAACTCCTGGACCAGGCGCTCGCGGCGTCCGGCTTCTGGACATTGCTCGCCGCGCGCGTGAATGCGACGGGGCGCTCGCAGAACGAACTGAGCATTGCGATCAAGCCGGATCTGGACGTGGTCGAGGTCGGATCTCCGGCCGGAACCGACCCCGAGTTGGTCGAGGCCCTCATCGCGCGACTCAGGGAGGAGGGCTACGCACAGGTCGTCGTGTGCGACGGCCGCAATCGATCCGACCCCTGGCTGCTCAACCGGGACGCCTACTGCGTACCCGATCTCGTCGGCTACACGTTCGAGGCTCCAGCAGGGCGACCGTACGAGGTCGCCTGGGTGGACGACCAACCCAGAGGGGTCCCGATCCATGCGCCGTCCGGCGCCGCCGCGGCCGATGCCGGGGAGCAGGCTCTTCAAGTCAACCGTGCGTGGGTCGACGCCGATGTGCGCATCACGTTCGGAGCCGCGAAGACCGACGACACGTGGGGATATGCCCTGACGGTGCAGAACCTCCTCGGTCTGGTCTCGTCGGCCGGAACCGCCGCGAGGTGGAGCCCGGAAGACCGCTGCCTCCACATCCTGCGCCACGTTCCCCCGCACTTCGCGATCCTCGACGCCGTCGTGTCGAGCCACGGCAGCGCGGGCGCCTTCATGCCGCGGCCTCTGGCCACCGACACGGTGATCGCATCGGCGAGTTCGCTCCTGGTGGATTGGGTCGCCGCACTGAAGATGGGACAGGACCCCTACGACTCTCCGATCAACCGGCTGGCCCTGGAGCGCCTGGGCGCACCGGGGTCATGGAGCCTGGTGGGGGACACGGCGCCCTGGAACGACTGGAAGAATCCCGCGCCGACGTTGCTCGAAGCCGGGCGGGTCAGGGCACGGTGGCCCGCGCTGGACGAACTGGTTCGCGCCGTGGTGCGGCCGACCGACCGGGAGCGCTTCCCCTTCAGGGCCGTGCTCCTGGACCAGTTGAACGCGACCGTGGTCGAGAAGTTCGAAGGTCTGTCCGATGCCTGGGTGCGAGAGGCCGTGTTGGGCCTCGCGGCCACGTTGCTGGCCTGGGTGGCTCGGGCGCGCAATGCGTTGGCGTACACCGTTTCCAAAGGTCGGATCGCGCGTTCCGAAGCCCCACTCACACTGGATCTCGGTGCTCTGGATGCGCGTGCGTACGACGAGACCCGGGGCATGGTGGAGGGTTACGCCCGTGTGTTGGAGGGCGCTCCCACCGACCCCCGGGGGTTCCGGATCCGCACGATCGGCGGGCACATCCATTTCGCGGCCTCCCGCGTGCTGCCCCTGGACTTCGACGACTTCGTGGCGCGCGTAGACGTGGCCGCGTCCATCCGGTATATGAACGACTATCTGGGCGGGTCGTTCACCGTGGTCGAGGCCGACGCCGCGGGACGTCCCGTTCGGCAGGCCGAGCGGAACGTATATCTGCCGCAACCCAACTGGGTGGGCGTGTTCGGCGGCCAGGAGATCGATGTCGAGAAAGTGGAGCGGATCGCCTACGAAAAGGACGCGCATACCATCTGGTGGCGCACCCTGAACAGTCCCAACGACTCGGCGGACTCAGACGACGGATCCGTGGTGTTCGCACGCACGCCAGCCGGCCAGGTGGAGGTCCGGATCTTCGCCAGGCAGCGCTTCCGTCTCCCCGCTTCGGTGGCTTCCGCCCGCGTCGAGCGTTGGCCCGGTGTGCACGGCCCACTGGTGTCCGAGGCGTACGGCAGCTTCTTCGACGGGACACTGTCGAATCTGCGCGCCGCGTACGCGGGCGAGCCGTTCCGGATCGGCGCGCCCGCTCGGGGGGACAGCGACCCGGATCACGGCGACGTCTACTCGGTGGCTGCAGGGGCGATGGCCTTTCTCAACCGCGTCCTCGGCTGGACCACGAACGCCCCGCCCGCGGCGGCCACCGATCGAGCCACGACGGCGGACGGCCACACGGCCACGCCGGGGGAAATCGACGAGCTTGGCTTTGCCCACTTTCCGGGATTCGACGCCCCCGGCCATTTCGCGAACCGCCCGGGGTGGCAGGATGCCGCCGGTGGCGGCCAGGAGCTTACGCCCCTGACGTTCCTGACCGAGCTCGGCCAAGCGGTGGGTCGGGATCTCGCCGCCGCGAGCGCGGCCGCCTCTCCCCTCGCGGGCCTCCGGAGGCGCGGATCCGATGCCGCCGGGGCGCCGGGCGAGCCCGAGCCGTGAAGGCACTCGTGACGGGGCCCTCGGGGGTGGTCGGAGCCAACCTCCTCCGGGAACTCCTCGACGCCGGTTGGGTCGTGCGCGTTCTCCTTCGTCCAGGCCCGCCTCGACGCGCCCTGGCCGGTCTGGAGGTGGAGCGCATCGAGGGAGACGTCCTCGACCCGGAAAGCCTGCCCGACGCCATGGACGGCGTGGACATCGTCTTCCACACGGCGGCCCGCTTTGCCTACGGGGGCGTCGATGCGCACGAGTTGGACGCCGTGGCCGTGGCGGGCACCCGCAACGTCGTCCGGGCCGCGGCCCGAGCGGGCGTGGACAGGATCGTTCTCACGTCGTCGTCGGTCGTCTTCGGATCGTCGAGTGGACCGACGCCCCGCGACGAGACCGCGCCCTTCACACCGGAGGACGCCTCGGGCTATGCGATGTCCAAGGTCCGACAGGAGCGCACGGCCGTCGAGACGGCGCGAAGCGAGGGCGTGGACCTCGTGTCGGTATGCCCGACCCTGACGGTGGGCGGATGGGACTACCGTCTGGCGGAGAGCAACGCGATCGTGGTCAAGTATCTCAACGACCCCTGGCGAAGCACCTTCGCTGGCGGGTGCAACATCGTGTCGGCGCGCGACGTGGCCCGGGGGCATCGCCTGGTGGCGGAGCGTGGACAGAGTGGTCAGGCGTACATCCTCGGTTCCGACAACCTGGAGTGGTCGGCCCTTCACCGGACCATTTCGGAACTGTGCGGTACGTACGGTCCGCTCTTCACCGCCAGTCATACGGGGGCGTACATGGCGGCTGCGTGGGGTGAGATCGCCTCCCGGTTCACGGGGGCGCCCCCTGCCCTCACTCGAGACGAGGTCCGCATGATGGGACGGTGGTACTGGTACGACAGCGCGCGCGCGCGTGCTCTGGGTTACGACCCGGTCTGCACCCGGGAGGCCCTGCGGGAAGCCGTGGCCTGGCTCCTGCGCGCCGGACGCGTACGCCGTGAGGTCGAGGCGACGCTGTCTTTCCAGGCTGCGCCGGTCCGATGACCGACCAGGCTCCGGTCGACGTGCGCCGTATGGTACTCCTGAGGCGTCCGCCCCAACGGGTGTGGAAAGCACTGCGCGACGAGGCGCAGGAGGTCGGCGCCTGGATGGACGGCATTGAATCGGTGCGCTGTGTCGAACGCTCCGACGACGAGCCGGGCGTAGTGAGCACCGTGCACGAGTGGCGGGCCGCCAACGCCCTGCCCGGTCCGTTGGCCAGTCGCGTGGACGGCTCGGCCCTGACCTGGATCGAGCGAGCCCGCTGGGATACCGACGCACTCGAGTCCCGGTGGAGGGTCGAGTCCCAGTTGCTCGGCAACGGACTCTCCGCGGTGGGGCGCACCTGGCTGACGCCCGCGATGGGTGGGCGAGGTACGCGCCTCCAGTTCGAGGTCACGGCTCATGTGGCCCCGGGGGCCCTCGGTCCCCTGGCCCGGGGCCGCATCAAGGACGGGATTCGCGAGGCGGCCGCCATGATCCTGGCAAAGTCGCTGCAGGATCTGGCCGAGGGTGTGGATGCGTATCTGGAAGGAATCGAGAATGACGGTTAACCGGATCGTCTTCCCAACCGGTGCATCAGGATACCTCCGGCCACGACGAGGGAAAGGAAGTGGCCCGGCGATTCCGAGGCCAGGTGCCGCCCCATGGCACCCCACCCCGCGTGCGGATCGTGGAGGTCGCGATGCAAGTCACCGTGTCCGTCCTGCAAAACGAGGTGGAGGCCGCCGCCACCGGGCAGGGGTCGACGGAAGTGTCGGGCGCGAGCCGGGTGCCCGAGGCTGGAGCGGTAGGCCGGGTCGCTCAACAGGTGCTCGACCTCGGCACCGGACAACCGGATCGACTGGCCGGGTTCCGCTTCGAGAGCACGGGCTTCGATGAAGGACACATCAGGTAGCATGGGAGTCATTCTGGCTACTCGGAGTGGGATACTGCAAGCGGTCCAGCACCTATGCCGGGCCTCACCAGGAGTGAGCGAGGCACGGACATGAGCAAGCACTATCCATACGCATTCCACATCGCCCTGGACGGCAACGGCATCAACGGTCTGGAGGGACGCGCGGGCACGTGCATTTTCCTTTTCGACCCGGCCGACAACAGCTACGCCTACAAGATCAAGTTCTACGACGGGATCGCCGCGGGACATGCGGTCACGGTGGACCCCACGGGAACCCTGGGGTTCATGGGCAACGCCGGGCAGCACGTCATGTTGTACGATACCCGCAACGGTGAAGAACTGGAGAGGATCTCGACCCTCCGCTTCGAGATCCCCACGAGCACGCTGCGCGGCAATACCCACGCGGTATGGCTGGACGAGCGCTCGTTCGTGACCGCGGTCGGCAATCATCTGTACTTGTTCAACACGGCTGAGATGGATCGCCCGGAGCAACTGGTGCCCCACAACATGGGCATCGTGCACGGAATGCAGCGCACCGCGTCCGGGCGCTACGTGGTGTTCGGATCCATGGACGATCCGGCCCTGGGCCTCAAGGGCGAGTCGAAGGAATTGGGGATCTGGGACACCCTGACCGGCGAACTTCGCCGGGTCGAGCTGCCCACCACGTGCTGGCACACCGTGCCTCATCGGACGAAGGACCTCTTCTACGGCGTGTCGTTCCGGGTCCATCCGATGGAACGGGGTGACTACCACGAGTGGGCCATGGCCTATCTGCGTGAGTACGCCTACGAAGTGGACGCGGCCACGGGGCAGGTCGTCCGCCACTGGAGTGCGGGCCGGGACGTTCCCGCGCATATCAACTCGGACCTGACCATCTCGGATTCCGAGTTGATCTTCTGCAACGGAGCCAGCCAGAACATCATGATGATCAGCCTCGAGGACTTCGCGACCTGGCGAATGATCGACGAGAGGCCGGGCTTCAAGGAGCACGTGGCCAACCGGCGCCAGGTGGCAACGCAGGTCTACGACATCCTGGCTCGAGGCGGTCTGTTCACGCAGACGCAACATCTTCTTGGATCGATGCGGGTCAGCGGGTTCGCGCTCATCGACTCGGTCCATGCGTGCAAGCTGAGCGACGACCAGACGCTCCTGTTCACGGCCAACCGGGGACTGAACCACATCACCATCTACGACTACCCGGCCAACACCATCCGCTTGCGGGTGAAGATGCCCGACATCCAGGAGTATCTGCCCCTTCATCGCATGGAGGATCCCCGACTCGGATTCCACCATGGCTATCTGCGGTCCAACGGGGCGAGGCGGGACGCCGAAGGTGCCGAGCGGTCATCGCAACCCGACCCGGCTGGCTAGCCGGTCGGGCGCGCCACCACGGGCGTCGACGTGATTTCAGCGTTGCGCCGAACGGGCGCACCGCCCCACTTTCCAGCGTGATGTGGGCCCGCCCGCGCACGGAACTCCCTTGGGTTTGACGCCCCCATGAACGAGCTTGTCGATCGACCCGAACTGGATCGCCTCTTCAGCGCGACCTACGAGGAGTTGCGCCAACTCGCGCTGGC
>JBBSOM010000017.1:0-14131 GCA_038259715.1 Longimicrobiales bacterium | reverse complement strand
GGACGTCACGCCCCCCGTGCTCCGGGTCGAGGCCGACCACGGAGCGACCTTCGTCGACTTCGACCAGGACGGGGACCTCGATCTGGCGCTCACCGGCTCCCAGGACAGTACCGGCATGCATCACCTCGAGCAGAACCTGCTCCGCCCCGAGTATGCGCACCACTCGCTGGCCGTCCGCGTGCTCGACGGCGCGGGACGGGCCACCCGGCCGGGTGCGCTGGTGCGGGTGCGCGCTACGGGCGGTGGCAAGGTCCTCGGCACGGGACTGGTGGACTCGGGGTCGGGGTACGACAGCCAGAGCGATCTGCCGGTCTATTTCGGCTTACCGAGCGCGGAGCCGGTGGACGTCGAGGTCGTCTGGTCGGCCGCGGGTCGACTCCTGACCGCGCGGAAGATGAACGTGGACCCCTCGGCGAACCGCGGGAAGGCCTTGGAGATACGGGTAGGCGGGTAGGGAGCGGTCCTCTCCACCTTGTGCGTCGGCACGCAGAGGCACAGCATCCGGGGTCCCGTCACGCCTCCCGCGGATCCAGACCATGCACAGACTCTACCGCCCCACCCTCCTCCTCCTGTTCGCGCTCGCCTTCCCGCTGGGGGCGTTTGCCCAGCAGCAGCGCCCGCTCACCCTCGACGACTATGGGCCGTGGAACCGCATCACCCAGGTCACGCTGTCGCCGGACGGCGCCTGGCTGGCGTACGCGCTCAAGCCCAATGACGGGGACGCCACGTTCTTCGTGAAGCAGCTCGCGGGCACGACCGTGCACCAGGCCACCAACGGACACGGCGCGGCCTTCTCGGGCGACGGACGCTGGGTGGCCTTCCTCGCGTCGCCTCCCGAGAAGGAAAGCGACGCGCTCAAGAAGGAGAAGAAGCCCGTCCCGGAAACGCTCCACCTCATCGACCTGAAGAGCGGCGCCGAGCAGACCGAGGAAGGCGTGCGCACCTTCGCGTTCTCGAACGGCGGCCGCTTCCTGGCGGCCCAGCGTGACCGCGCCGACCGGTCCGCGGACTTCACGGGCTCGGACCTGCTCCTGCGGGACCTCGGCCAGGGCACCGTGCTGTCGTTCGGCAACGTCTCCGAGTTCGCGTTCGACGAGGCGGGCGCGAATATGGCCTACCTCGTCGACGCGGCCGGGGAGGCGGGCAACGGCCTCTACGTCGTGGCCGCGGCGGACGGGCGGATCCGTCCACTGGACACCGGCGGCGCGCGCTTCCAGGACCTTACGTGGAGCGAGGCCGCGAGCGACGTCGCGGCACTCCGGGGCGACAAGCCGGCAGGCAAGACCCATCGCGTGAACACGCTCGTCGTGGCGCGTGCCGCGGGCGGCGCCTCACCCAGTGTGACCACCTGGGATCCAGCCACCGACGCCGCCTTTCCATCGGGCTTCGTGCTCTCCGAGTTGGCGCGCACCACCTGGACGGACGATGGCCGCCGGGTCGTGGTCGGGATCAAGGAGCAGGAAGACTCCGTGAAGATCGAGATCGGCGGGGACGCCGCCGACGTCGACGTCTGGAACTGGGCGGACGACCGGCTTCAGTCCACGCAGATGATCCAGGCGGATAGAGACAAGGACTTCACATACACCTCCGTCTACAACGTGGCCGACGGCAGCTTCGTGCGTCTGGCCACGGAGGACATGCCGCGCGTCGACATCCCTCGGCACGGCGCGTGGGCCACCGGCCGTGAGGACGCGCCCTACCGCCACGACATCGACGTGGAGGGCGGCCGCGCGAACTACGTGCGCATCGACCTGGCCACGGGCGAGACGCAGACGATCGTCGAGGGTATTCGCGACCCGATGGGTACGTCACCGGACGGCAAGTTCTGGGTCTACGTCCAGAACGACTCGGTACGCGCGGCCAACCTGCAGACCCTCGCCTCCGCCAACCTGTCGGCCACCACCGGCATCGACTTCATGAACGGCGACTTCGACCATGTGGCGGAGCGTCCCGCGTGGGGACTCGACGGCTGGACGAAGGACGGCAACGTCCTCCTCGACACAGGCTACGACGTCTACGCGGTACCGCTCGCCGGGGGCAAGGCGGTGGCGGTGACCGGAGGACGCGGCGCCAAGGACGAGATCCGCTTCCGCGTCGCGCGCCTGGACCGGGACGCCGACTGGACGGATCCGGACGGCGCCACGCTGTCGGCCTACGGAGAGTGGACCAAGAAGTCCGGGTACTTCCGGGCACACCCGGGCAAAGACCCCGAGCAGCTGATCTTCGCCGACCAGATGATCGGCGCCCTGACCAAGGCCGACAGCGCCGATGTCGCGGTCTTCACGCGCCAGACGTTCCAGCAATTCCCCGACTACTGGACCAGCGACCTCGGCTTCGGGAACCCGACGCAGGTGACGGATGCCAACCCCCAGATCGCCGACTTCGCGTGGGGAAGCCGCATCCTCGTGGACTACGTGGACAAGCGGGGCCACAAACTCCAGGCGACGCTCGCGCTTCCCGCAGGGTACGTGCAGGGCAAGACGTACCCGATGATCGTCTACTTCTACGAGAAGATGAGCCAACGGCATCACGAGTTCAGCCTCCCGGTCTACGACGACCGTCCGCACATGTCCACATACGCGTCGAACGGCTACCTGGTGCTCATGCCGGACATCGTCTTCGACATGGGCTACCCGGGAAGCTCCGCGCTCGACGACGTGACGTCGGCCGTGAAGAAGGTCATCGACCTCGGCTACGCCGATGCGGAGCGCGTCGGCCTTCAGGGCCACTCGTGGGGCGGGTACGAGACGTCGTTCATCCTCACCCAGACCGACATGTTCGCGTGCATCGTCACCGGCGCGCCGCTCACGGACCTGATGAGCATGAACAACATCCTCTACAAGTCGTCCGGAGGCGGGAACGGACCCATCCTGCAGTGGAGTCAGGGGCGCATGGGCGACACGCCGTGGGACGACGGCGAGCGGTGGCGGAGCCAGTCGCCCATCGAGCACGTGCGGGACATCCAGACGCCATTCCTGATCCTGCAGGGGACAGCGGACGGCGCCGTCGACTGGAACCAAGGCCTCGAGCTGTACACCGCCGCGCGTCGTCTCGGGAAGAAGGTCATCCTGCTCTCCTACCCGGGCGAGCCGCATCACCTGTCGAAGGAGCCCAACCAAAAGGATTTCCAGGTGCGCATGCGCCAGTTCTTCGACCACTACCTGATGGGCGCACCCGAACCGGATTGGATGTCCAAAGGCGTGCCCTTCCTCCAGAAGGGGAAGAACACGCCGGCCCAGAAGCCCACCCCGTAGCAGCCTAGAAGCGTGGCCGCCGACTCCGTCAGTAGATGTCGAGGTCGGCGGCCGACCGGACGTCCCCGGTGTAGCCCCCGGCCTTCATTTCGCGGATGAGGCCCGCGTCGTTCGTGCCCCAGAAGAGCTGGTGATACAACACGAGCAGTTTGGGATGCGCGCGCTCGGCGAGTCTGGAGAGCTCGAGCGTCGAGGTGTGGAAGGCCTCGTGGTACCGCTGCCACTCGGGGGGTCGGGCGCGGAAGCGTTCAGAGCTGTAGACCTCGTGCACGAGCACGTCGCACCCATTGCACGCCTCGATGATCGCGTCCACCGGCGTCGTGTCTCCCGAAATCACGATGGTGCGATCCGGCCCCACGAAGCGGTAGCCGTACGCGTGCTTCCACGATCCGTGGTGGACCTCGATGGCGTACACCTTGACCAGGTCGTCCTCATAGACCAGCCCCGGTTGCACTTCGAAGACCACGGACCGCCAGGCGTCGGGGTTGTTCTCGTGCGGCTCCATCCCGTTGCTGCGCATGTCGATGTCCTCCTCCCACGCGGCCCGGATCCGGTCCATCATCAGGAGCGTTCCCGGGGGCCCGTACACGTGCAGGGGTCCGGGCCGGTCGAGCACCCAGGGCGTGAGCAGCAGGTCGGGTAGCCCGACGGTGTGGTCCGAGTGCAGATGCGTCAGGAAGACCCGGTTCAGCCGAGCCGGGGCGAGCGCGAGCACCAGCTTGTCGCGGGCCGCCTTCGCGGCTTGGCGCACCACACCGGCGCCCGCATCGACGAGGTAGGCCCGGTCGTCCACCACCACCGCGACGGCGGGGCCCGAACGGTCCGGGTCGGCGTTCGGCGTGCCCACCCCGAGCATCACGACACGCGTGCGCGGAGCCCCCGAGACGGACTCCACCGGGGCGTTCGGCCGGACCTGAGCGGCTGCGGGCGAGGCTCCGACGAGGTTCAGGCCCACCGTGATCGCCGCTGCGACGGCCAGGACGATCGCGCTACGATCGGTCATCGCGACAGCTCCTTCTTCCGCTGGAGCCAGCTCACGCCACCGGCGATCCACGGCGCTGCCGGTTCACCTTTCAGATAGTGCGCGAACCATTGGAGGATGCGCCGGTGGTAGTCCACCTGATTCTTCTTCTGGCGGAAGCCGTGATCCTCGCCGGGATAGACGAGGAACACCATCTCCTTGCCCGCCCTGCGCGCGTAGTTGTAGTACTCGACCCCCTGACGGAAGTCGACCGTGCCGTCCTCGTCGCCCTGGGCCAGAAGAATGGGGGTGTGCAGGTCCTGGATGTGTGCGACGGGCGAATTGCGCAGGTGTGCGTCGAGATCCTCCCAGGGCGGCACGTCCATGCGCGCCTGACCGGTCTCCCAATGCTCAAATTCCGGGAGACCGGGGCGCCAGTGGAGCGCGCCCGGCATGCTCAGGAAGTCGGTGAGCGGCGCCCCGGAGATCGACGTGGCGAAGATGTCCGTCTGCGTTGGAATGAACGCGGCCTGGTACCCACCCCACGAGTGCCCGATCAGGCCGACGTGCTTCTCGTCGACGAGCCCCATCTGCACGATCTTCGCGACCGCCGGCACGACGGCATCCACGGCCGAGATGCCCGGATCGCGCGGACGGTAGACGATGTCGGGCTGGAGAACGAAATACCCTTCCTGTGTCCACGCCTGGAAATCGTAGTAGTCCCGCTCGGAAGGTACTTCGTAGCGGTGCACCCCGTCGGAGAGCAACTCGTACGTATAGACGATCATCGGGTACGTGTGGCCCGCGACCCACCCGGCCGGATAGAGGAGCGTGGCCTGGAGCGGAACGCTGGCCCGGCTCGTGAAGTCGACCGTCTCGGCATGCCCCCAGGCGTACTCGTCCTGGAATGGGTTCGTGTGCGTGACCTGGCGCGCGTCCGCGAGCTTCTCCCCGCCGACAAAGACGTCGGGTGAGTCGTCGAAGCGTTGGGCAGCGTACGCGTAGACAGGCGCGTCGGCCGCTCTCGCGAGACGTGACAACGACGCGTCCTCCCAGACCAGGCGTTCCGCCGCGCCGCGCGCGGCGTAGCCGCCGTCCTGCTTACGGAGCGACACCCGGGCAAAGCCGGTCTTCTTCGACTTCGTCCCGAAGGCGGACAGGTACAGCGGCTCGGACGAGTCGAATGCGTCCGCCTCGTCGTCGAGCTGGACCACCCCGTAGCGCGTCGAGTCGGCGCGTCCATCGGTGAGCCGGCTCCCTCCCGAGCCATCGGGCCCGACGGCCCATACGTCGTATCGGTCGCGGATCAGGACCGCCGCGTCGCCGTCGATCCACCCGAGCGGACGGGATCCCATGGGCGGAAGCTGCTTCACCGGATAGTCGTAATCCCGGTCGGCGAAGTCCGCGTCGAGCGCGCCCGTCAGCTTCGTGGTCTTGCCCGTGGTGACCTCGAGCGACCACCAGTCGTCGCCCTGGAAGTAGAGCACCCAGCGACCCTGTGGGCTCCCGCCATACTGGTAGCGTACCTTCTCGAGCACGCGCGTCCGCTCGCCGGTGCTTGTATCGACGCGATACAGATCGGCCCACCCGCGACCGAACATGACGTCGCGCGCGTAGGGCTTCTCGTCGGACTCGAGCACCCACCGCCCGCCTTCGAGCACCTCGGCGTCGTCCATCAGGTCGGTGCCGAGACGCACGAGGTCTCCGGCGTCCACGTGCCATACCGCGAGCGTGGTCCGGGCCAGATCCCGCTCCTCCTGGGCGCGCTGCATGGGGATGATGCGCACGTCGTTCGCGTTCCAGATCTCGACGTCGGAAGCCTCCACCTCCTCCGGGTCCTGGCCGACGTTCGACGTGTCGGTCGGCGTCGCGGCGTCCGCGTCCGCGTCCGCCGTGGTCCGGTCGCGCGGCCGGAGTCCGAAGAAGAGCGAGCGCCCGTCGGCGGACCAGGTGAAGTCCGTTCCCTCCGCCACCCGCATGCCCTCGGGAAAGTCCGGAGCCGCAGTCGGATCGTACGTGAACGCCGTTCCGCCACCGCGAGACAGATCGCGCCACAGAAGCACGACGTGCGTGTCTTCCGCGTAGGTCGTGTCCGCGCTCGTCCGCATGACCGCGAGGTCGTCGTCGTCCTCGCGCCACGTGAGCAGGTCGTACGCCTCGTCCGAGCGGTCGAGCACCCTCACCGTGCCGGACGCGGGGTCGAAGAGCTGCACCCCGCCGCCCGCTCCGGATTCCGTACGCAGCGTGAGCGCGAGCAGGTGGCCGAACGGACTCCACTCGAAGTCGTCCACGTTGCCGAACGGCACCTCCGCGCCGCCCCCCAGCGTACGGATGACGAGGTCTCCTCCCCGCCCAGCGTCGCGCCCTTCGCCTGGTTCGGCGCTCTTGTCGTCGCCCCGCGCGCCACCTTGCTTGCCGGTGGGGGGCGCGGAACGAAATAGGGCCAGATACACCCCGTCCTCACTGAAGGCGAAGTCGTCGACTCCGGCGAAGGTCGTGTCGGCGCGGGTGCGCAGGTCCAGGAGGCCGGCGCTCTCGCGGGCATCGTCCGGAGCGTCCGGCGGCAAGCCGACCCGCCACGCGAGCCAGCGACCGTCGGGGCTGAAGTCCGCGTCCGCGCCGAACGCGACCACCCGGGCACTGTCCTCGTCCAGCGCGCGGATGCGCAGCTCGTCGCGCTCGTCCACCCGCCGGATCCCGTACGTGAGCCAGTGCCCATCCGGCGACAGCTGCGCCGCCCCGAGCGACTCCCACCGTCCGTAGTCGTTCGGCGTGAGCGTCGGCTTCTGCTGCGCGCCTCCCGCCCCCGCGATCAGGAGCCAACCCACCATCGCCACCATGATCGAACGCTTCGACGTGCTCACCACGCTTCCATCCTCTCCTGCGATGTGAAATAGAGCACGCGTTCCTTCACGGGCTCGCCGGTCAGTCTCGTCCACGCTTCAGCGTACAGGTCCACCTGGCGCCGGTATGCTTCCAGGCGCCGCGGGAAGTCCGGATCGGTGCCAACGTCGGTCTTGTAGTCGGCGATGACCCATCCGCCCTTCTCCCGGAACGCCAGGTCGATGACCCCCTCGAGCACCGCCGGCACAGCGTCGGGCTCGGCCACGTCTCCCTCCGGCGCGGGCGTCGTCGTCGCGTCGTCCGCTCCACCGAAGAGATCGAGCTGCCGCTTGGCGCGCGCCGACTTGCCGGCAGGCGCATCGTCCACTCCAGGCTCGGGCTGCCGTGAGGGCGGCGGTGTGGGCTCGGGCCTCGTCGCGCCGGGCGCCGCGAACGGGACCTCGGCGAGGACCCTCCCCGCCGCGCCGGCCCGGCGCCACAACTCGGAAGCGCGCACGCTTCGGACCAGCCCGAGCAACTCGTCCACTTCCCGGGGCTCCCCGTGGTCGTCGAGCGGGCGCTCATGCTCGATGAGCAAGGCGCGACACGCCGCCCGCAGGAGCAGGTCCGAGTCGTTCGCCGCTGCCGCCGCCAACGCCCCGTGCACCGCGCTCCCCCAGGAGTAGCCTCGGAACGCGGCGTCGCCCTGGGACGCCGGCACCGACGGCCGTTCGTGCGCATCGGAGGCGGTCCCTTCACGCTTGGCCACTTCCGTCACCGTCACGTGCCGGAAGGACGGCTCCGCCATGTCCCGCATCCGGTCCGCCGCGCGCGCCACCCGACCCTCGACTTCGTCCGGGGTCAGCGTCAGTGCCTTGCGGGGCCCGGGCTCCCGCCGGTCGAGCGTCAGCTCCGTGGCGTGGGCGGTCAGCCAAGGGTGGAGCGGGGCCCATGGTGACGCGTCCGGTTTGTCCGCTCGCACGGCGACCACCAGTTCGTCCCGCGCCCGCGTACACGCCACGTACAGGAGACGGACCTGCTCGGCCGCGTCGAAACGCCGCTCCGCCTCCTCCTTGTCGGGCCACTCGGGTGGACGGGCCAGGGGCGCCGAGCCGCGATGGCCCCCCCGCTGCTCGGAAAGGGCGAGATATCCCACGGCCTTTCCGTCCGCGAGCCGCTCCACGTGCAGATCGGGCGCGCGGTCGCCGATGGCCGCGGGATCCGCGAGGATCACCACGGGCGCCTCGAGTCCCTTCGCCTGATGCAGGTTCATGAGGCGAATCACGTCGGCCCGCCCCGGCTCCAGGGGCGCCTCGGCCTCCGCAACCTCGAGCGCGGACTGCAGCGCGGCCAGGGCGCCGGGGAGCGACGCATCCCCGGCCAGCGCCGCCGCGCGCACCGCGTCGAGCGCGTAGACCAGCGCTCCCGCACGGAGCGCACCGAGATCCCCCGCGGCCGCCAGCGGCAGGATGCCCAGCTCGGGGACCACGCGGCCCAGGAAGATGTCCGCGGCCTCCCGTGAGGCCGAGCGCCACCAGCGGTGCAACGTGGCCAGCGCGGCACGCACCTCCTCGTCGCCCTCTCCGCGAGGGTGCATCACGTCGAACGTGCCCCCACCCATGCGGTGGTCCACCAGCCGCTGGTGGTCGAGGCCGAAGAAGAGGCCGACCAGCACGGCCACGACCTTCACGGGGTCGCCCGGATCGATCATGCATTCGAGGAGCGCGAGCAGTTCGGTCAGCTCGTATTCGAGGCCCACACCGGCCCCGGTCACCTGCACCGGGAGACCGTGAGCCTCGAGCGCCGTCGCGTAGGTCGCGAGGCTGCGCTTGTTGCGCGTCAGGATCAGAAAGTCGCCTGCGTCGCGTTCGCCGCGGGCCATGCGGTCGCGGATCCAGGTCGCCAGGCGGGCCGAGTCGTCGGCCGCCACAGAGGCGAAAGCACTGCCCTCCGGGTGCACCGTATAGCGGAAGACCCCTTCCTCAGGCACCGGTCGCTCGGCGGGACGCGTGTTCAACGGCTCGAAACGGGCCTGTTCGCGCGTGGGCTCCCCCGGGAAGAAGTCCGCGTGGTCGAAGACCGCGTTGACGAGATCGCCGATGGGAGGCCGCGACCGGAAGTTGGACGTCAGCTCCAGAGCGGCGCCGAACGCGCGGAAGCGCTGCTTCACGAACTCGTAGAGCTGGATGTCCGCACGCCGGAAACGATAGATGCTCTGCTTCGGATCGCCGACGACGAAGAGCGCGCCCGGGCGCGGGACCATGGTGCGCCAGTCCGGCGTGTCGGGGACGATGGTCGGTCCGGCCTCGGGCACGGGCTCGCTTTCGGAGCCGGCATGTCCGTTGGTCTCCGGTTCCGATGCCAGTAGGAGAATGATCTCCGCCTGGAGGGGATCCGTGTCCTGGAACTCGTCCACGAGCAGCCGTCGGTACCGCTGCCCCAATTCGGCACGCGACGTCGGATCCGTGCGCAGGAGCCTCGCCGTCAGCAGAAGAAGGTCCTGGAAGTCCAGACGACCCACGCGACGACGATGCTCGGCGAAATCCACGGCCGCCGCCCGCGCCAGCCGAAGTGCCAGCGCGTACCGGTGCGCGTACCAGCGGTCCAGCATGCGGCGGGCCGGTGTGTCGCCGACCCCGAATCCGTTCACACGCTTGAGGAGGTCCTTCGTCAGGTCCTTGTCGCGCCACTTGTTGTAGGTGGTCTTGTGCCCCGTCTCCCCCGGGCGGCACAGCGACGCCAGCGCCTCGAAGAAGTCCGACGGCCGCTTCCACCCCGTCACATCGAACGTGAACCAGGCGGTGCGCAGCTTCTTCTGGAACGAATCCCAACCACGCTGGGGTTCGCGCGCCGGCATCAACTCCAGGGCGCGACCCACGATCGATTCGAGCTCGCGGCGTATCGCGGCCATCTCGGCCTGCGAGGGCGCGGCGAGCGCCTCCGCAGGAAAGTCGACGTCCGGGTTGTCCACCAGCTTCAGGAAGAAGCCGAAGAGCTGCCCGGTCCGAAGACCCGCCTCGGCCAACTTCTCCAGCACGGTATCGGCGTCCCGCGCCAACCGCTCCAGGTACGCTTCCCAGAAGTCCCTCTGGAAGCGCGGAAGCTCCTCAGCGGTCAGTTCCGTGAAGCCGGGATCGAGCCCGACCTCGAGCGGACGTTCCCGCAGGAGTCGCGCGCAGAAAGCGTGGATGGTCCCGAGGAAGGCCCTGTCGATGCCGTCCAGAGCGACGCGCACACGCTCACGAGCCTCGGGCTCCGGCGCACTTTCATCCGCTTCGCGCAGGACCGCTTCCAGCCGCGCCTGAAAACGCTCCCGGAGCTCCCCCGCGGCCTTCCGTGTGAACGTCACCGCGGCGAGTTCGTCCACGGTGCACGTGCCGGTCGAGACCAACGCGGTCATGCGGTTCACGAGCTCGGTGGTCTTCCCCGACCCGGCACCTGCTTCCACGAGCAGGTTCACGTCCAGATCGTCGTGGATCCGGCGTCGCGCTCCGACGTCGGGGAGCGGAAACGGGAGGACCTTGGCATCGTTCATCCGGCCAATGTCGCCGGAGGGGGACCCCGTCGAAAGGGCGCTCGGCGGCGCCCGGCGAGCCCCCGGGAACCGACAGCCGCTACCGCACAGTGCCCTCGATGGCGACTTCGATGGTGCCTTCGACGCTGCCGTCGGCCGCGACCCGGAGTGGTGTACCCTCCGCCACCCCCGTGAACGACGCGGGCTCTACCTCGAGGATCGGCACGGGCGCATAGCCCAGCTCGCGGCCGACCACGCATCCCAGCGCGACGATGGCGTCCGCCCTGCCGAGCAGGATCGCCGCGGGGGCGGTGCCTTCCCGCAGGAGCTCGAGCATGATCGCGCTCGATGAAGACGAGCCCACCGTGACGGGCACCAAGAGCACGGTACCGGCCAGGGAGCGACCGTGGTCGGGGTGGCGGGGATCAGACACCACGCCCCGCACCGGATCGACCCCACCCCAGAAGGAAATCGGGGCGCCAAGCCGCATGAACGGCCCTTCCCCCACCCCCGGGACCAGCACGCGACCCCTCACCATGTCCACGCCACCTCGTCGCGTACCACCCGACCGTCAGCGGCCGAGGCGACGCACTCCTCCACACTTCCGTACACGACCTCGTAGCCGGTATTCGCCGGGCCGTAGTGCGCGAACTTGCCGGAGCACGTCATCAGCACGCCGCCCGCGGCCGGAAGGATCGGCGTGACCACCACGCACGTGTCCACCACGATGTCGACGCCCGCGTCCCGCAGCGTGTCGGCGTCGCCGGATGCCTCCAACGCGGCCAGGACGTTCCGCCCGGTGCACGCGAAGAAGGGCACGGCCATGCGCCGGCCCTGGACCAGAGGGACGAGACGCCGGAACTCCTCCAGGGAGAAGTGCGGGCTCCCGACCGCGACGGCGTCGATCGTGTCCGCGTCCGTGGTGCTCAAGCGGTCGCGCGCGCCCCGGATGACATCGGCCGACAGCGTGACGCGCCGCGCCGGCGGGACGCCTCCGGTCGCCGCCTCGAGCGTCGGCGCCTCCGGCGTGACGCCCACCACGTGGAAGAGCGCGACCGCCCCGGTGGACGCGGCCGCCGCGCCGAGCGCCTTGAGTTGATCCTCCGTCACGGAGCGCGGCAGCCCGGTGACGGCGGCGACGTCGCGCCCGACCTCGAGGCCCAGCCAGGTCCCGAGCACCGGGTAGAACACATCGTCCGCCGCGAGTGCCCGCGGCACGGCCGAAGCGTCGATCACGACCGTCGCGCGCCGGTTCGCGTCCAGGTGCAGTCCATGCAGAGGCGCGCGGGCGGTCAGCGCGCAACACGCGTCGAGAAAGTCACCGTAGCGCTCCGTGCGCGCACCGAGGACCGAGTTGGCGAAGGCGATCGCGTTGCTCTCCCCCCACGCGATGTGGGTGCCGAACGCCGGCCGGTGGCCCGACTGGCCAATGCCCGACTGCCCAACCCCGGCCTGCCCTGCCCCCGGCTGCCCGGCTCCCTGATAAGGCGCACACGTCCACGTTGGCAGGCACCCGAGCGCGACGTATGCGTCCATCTGGCGGCGCGCCATCGCCGTGCGGTGGGCGCCGGCGCGCACCATGCCCGGATGCAGCAGGTCGAGCGCGCCGACGTTCAGCGTGGTGGGAATGGCCACGCGGCCGCCCCCGGCCACCAGTCGCTCCGCGAACTCGACGCCGCCGTCTCCGTGGTACAGGCACCCGTCGATGTGGGCGGACTCGACCTCGATCAGTCGGTCGGCGCCGAGCAGGTCGGCGGCGGCGACCACCACGCGCATCGCCAGTGCGGAGGCGTCGTCCGCTCCGTCGAGGAGGGCGCGTTCGTGGGAGGTCAGGGAGAGGCTCATGCCGTAACTTGCGTCGAGGTCAGCCGCCCAGCCAGCCGTGTGCCACGGCCGCGACCGCGAGGCCGATGTAGTTGCCGATCGCGTTCCCCAGCAGCCCGACCGCGACACCGGGCAGCAATTCGGCCGTCCAGCCGCGGGCCGAGGCGAGCGCCATCGCCGAGGCCGAGCCACCCACGTTGGCCTGCGACGCGATCGCCAGCGTCTTCGGGTCGATGCGCGCGAGCGTCCCGATCCCGAAGATGATCAGACCGTGCACGCCCACCGTGATGAGCGCGAAGTACACCACGGGCGGCCCCACCGCGACGATGTTCGCGACCACCGACTTGGCGCCGTTGCTCACCAGGAAGAGGAGGATGAGCCAGTTTCCGATCACGCCGGCGCCCCGCACCCGGGCAATGCGTGGAATCTGCGCGAGGATGAGCGCGATCGTCGTCAGCCAGAGCACGGACGGGAGCGACGTGAACGTCCGACCGAGCGCCGCCGACACCCAGAGCGTGCCGAGCACGATGAGCGCGAGCATGGCGATGTCCATCAACGCCACGTTCCCCACCGACGCGTACAGCTTGCCGCCGGCCTCGCTTACGTCCTGCAGTTCGACCACAGCATCCGGGTCGACCGCCCGGGCCCTTCTGGACCGCGAAAGCAGGATCGGCGCCGACAGGCAGATGGCCATCCAGATCGCGGTGACGATCACGTCCGCCGCCACGCCTGCCGCGAACAGATCGCCGCTGGTCCCCAACGCCGCGCCTACGGCCGCGAAGTTGGCGCCGCCACCGGTGTACGTCGCGGCGTATTGGCCGGCCAGCTTCCATGTCTCGGGGCCGATCTGCCCGGCGAGTAGGCCCGCCGCCGTGAGCGCGCCCACCATGGCCCCGACCGCGCCGATCGCGAATGCCAGCAGCATGGTGGGGCCGGCCTTCGCGAGCGTACGCACGTCCACGGAGAGCAGAATGAGCACGATCCCCGCGCTCACCGCCGGACCGACCAGGAACGCGTAGGCCGACGACGTTCCGGGGAGGATTCCCGTGTTCGACAGCACCATCCCGAGCAGGATCCCCACGAATGCCGCGCCGAAGGACCGGAACAGGTGCCAGCGCCGCTCCAGCCAGAGACTGACCACGACGACAGCGGCCAGGATCGCGAAGATCGCGGTGGGGTCGGTGATCAACGTCGTCCTCTCTCATCGAGGGGGGCGTGCGGGGTGGCAGAAAATCGGGCCGGGGAGATATACCACGTCGCGCCCGGCCGGTCGAACGCCTAACCTCCGGAGATGGACGCCATCCCACGTATCCCGCTGGCCGAGATCGAGGCCGCCCGCTCGCGACTCGCCGGAACGGTTCGGACGACGCCGTCCCTGCCTCTTCACGCGCCCGACGCCCCGTGTGCGCTGACCCTCAAGCTCGAGTGCCTTCACCCGATCGGCTCCTTCAAGCTCCGAGGCGCCGGAAACGCCATGGCGCTCGCCGGGCCGGAGGCGCTCCGAGCCGGCGTCTACACGGCCAGCGCGGGCAACATGGCGCAGGGTGTCGCGTGGAATGCGCGGCGCATGGGCGTGCCGTGCCGCGTGATCGTGCCCGAGGGCGCGCCGCGCGCCAAACTCGACGCCATCGAGCGGCTCGGCGCAACCTGGAGCGCGCGCCCCTTCGACGCCTGGTGGTCCGTCCTCGTGGAGCACGGCGACCCGGACGAAAAGGGCTTCTTCGTGCACCCGGTCAGCGACCCCGCGGTCATCGC